>CAYZAH010000702.1:0-2970 GCA_964475805.1 uncultured Pirellulales bacterium
CGGCGGTGGTAGCAAACGACGATCCCGCCGCGGCGACCATTGACACGTGGACCGAATGGGTCATTCCCTTGCAGGCATTCGCCGACCAAGGCGTGAATTTAAGTGACGTGGACACAATCGCGATTGGCCTGGGCGTGAAGGCCGGCATGACGTCTCCCGGCGGAACCGGCACGATGTACTTCGACGACATCCGCCTTTATCCGCCAGCTCAGGCGCAACCATAAACCAGCCTTTAGTTAACAATAAGAATGTTAGCTTTTCGGGGCCTATGCCGGTTGATTCGGCACAGGCCCTGGCTCTTGTGCCACATGCGGATCAGCGGGGCTTCAAAGTCACGTCCGGTTTGCGCAGATAATTCGGGGTCAGACCCAACGGGTCGCTAAACTGGCCGTTCAAAGCCATGTGCCAGCCGAGAAGGTGCACTTTCTCGGCCCGCGGACTCCAATACGCCTCGTCCAGGAAATCCACGCCATCGGCCTGGAATCTGTCTTTATAATAGACCAAACCGTCACCACTAAGCCAAATCGGCCTCTCAGGTGAGGCAAATTGGTCAAGAAACTGCGAAATCGTCATTAGTGAGTCAGGAAAGGACTTTTGGAATTTGGCGTCGGGGACTGTCTGCTTTCTGTCGGTTAGAAAGCTGCCTGTCCCTCTTGCGGCAGGAGAGGGACAGGCACCTTTTGACGGAACGGCCTTGTCAAAAGGAGCCAGTCCCTGGCGCTCGTAGACGGCGATGAAGAACTGACCTCGCTTGGCGTCGAGAATGACAGCGATCCTCTCGCAACCGGGTGGTAGTGACGGATACTCTGAAACCGAGTCCGAGTTATCGGACACAAGCCGGACCGCATTCGCGGCGATGACGTCAAGCGTATCAACCGAGACGACCCTGGCGGCGTTCGCCAAGTGCATCGTCTTGGCAAGAGTGACGGCGATGCGCAGACCGGTGAAGCTGCCCGGCCCGCCCGATAGGTAGACCTGTTCGATTTGTTCTGGACTTCGGCCCGCACGATCCAGCAAGCTGCGCGCAGCAGGAAGGATCTCCGCGCTGTGCGTCAAAGGGCCGGAAAAGCGAATCTCTGAGATTAGCTCCGCCCCAAATGCAACAGCAACCGAGCCGATTCTACTGGACGTTTCGACGGCCAAAATCAGAGGATCCCCCATCTTCCTGCCACTCCATCAACGGCCGAATATCGCGTTTCTATGCCGCAGCTTGCTATGAACGACTCTCAAGGTATACTGCGAGCACTAATTTTCCTTTCTGCCCGTCTGGATTCTCGTCTCTGGCGAGCCACAAGGCGGATATTATTGGCCAAAGCGGCATAAATCAAATTTTTCTCTTGCAAAAAGAACAGTTTTTCTATAAACTGAATCTCATAAGTCTGGCCTATTCCTGAAACTGGAGGTTGGTGGTAGTTAAAATCAAAGTAGGTTGTAAACAATTTTCCCCAGAGGGTGGTCTATTTTGGCAGGAGGTTTATTTTGAGCAAGCCAAGTTTCTTTAGCGAGTCTTGTGGCAGGATATCTCTGCCCGGCATCACGGCATCGATTCTATTGGTCATAAGCATAACCATAGCCTCTCAGGGAGCTTCGTCGCAGACAAGCGGGGCGACCGATCGGCAGGAAGCCTTCCACCGGGTCGTGCAAAGCTACGTCCGGGCTGGCAAAACCCAATACGAAAAAGGCTACTTCGACCAAGCGGTTAAGACCTTCGGCATGGCCCAGGGGTATCAGCAGTATTTGAGTGCTGAAGAGCGCAAGGAGTTGAGCTCCCTTCTGGAGAGAGGCCGGACGGCGATAACCGAGCGCAAGCAGATCCTGGAGATGTTCGAGAAGGCCAACAAGCTGATCAAACAAGACCAGCTCGGCGAGGCCAAGAGTCAGCTTGGGAGCCTTAGCGGCAACGCGTATCTCACAGAGAAGGAACGCGCTCAGCTTGCCGATGTGCTCACGCAGATCGACACTCAAATGGCCGAAGATCAGACACATTCCAATGCGGGACAAGCCAGCAAGCTCTTGGCATCGGAGAAGCTCGAGAAGATCACGCAGGGTCTCAGGACGCCAAGTGAGACGCAGAACGACAGCAGCGAACAAATCGCTGAGATCTACCGCACGAGCATGAAGCTTTACCGGGCCGGTCGCTTCGAGGAAGCTCGTGACGGTCTTGTCAAGGTTGCAAACAGTGGTTCAATTCCCCCGGCTATGAAGAAGACGATAGAGGGCTACCTGAAAGAAATCGACAAGGTTGTGCCTCCTAAAGCCGGGCAGAAGCCTTCCGAGGAAGGAACAAAGGATACGATGGTCGCCACTCTTGCACCGAAATCCGTCGAGCCCAAGAGTCCGCAGCCGGAACTGTTACAGTCAAAATTAACCGAGTCGCAACCGACGGAGTCTGAGCTCGTTGAGCCCGAACGCGTCGAACCGTCGGCTCCTGCGCAGAGCACGGCGCCAAACGTAACTCAGCAGAACGTTGGCGAGACGGCGCCTTCACCGGGAGAACCCAAGGCAAGCTATATCGATCAGGTTGTTCGCACGAGGAATATCATTCGGGACTACACGCAGACCGTCGTGAACAATGCCATTGCCAAAGCACGCACTCTCATGGGCCAGGGCGAATTCGCTCAAGCCCAAGAAGCTATCAACAAGGCCCTGTTTACCGTCAACGATAACCAGGTTCATCTCGGAGACGTGCTCTACGAGGAGTATACCGGCCGACTCAATGCGGTGAAAAAAGAGATCATCGCCAAACAGAAAGAAGAAGCCCAGAAACTGGCTCAGGAAAAGCAACAGGCCGCGACGGATGCTCAACGCCGGCTAAGAGAGCAAATGGAAGTCGAAAGGCAAAACAGGATAGCTGAACTGATGCAGAACGCGCGGACTTATCAGAAGCAGCAGCGCTATGACGCGGCTATCGGTCAACTGGACAGCCTATTGGCTCTGGATCCCCAAAACGACGAGGCACTATCACTGAAA
>CAYZAH010000703.1:0-2968 GCA_964475805.1 uncultured Pirellulales bacterium
TGGATTTGCAGAATGTCACGGAGCTTGCTATCGGCTTTGGAGACGAAAGGAATCTGACGGCCGGTGGTTCGGGCGTGGTGTTCTTCGACGACATCCGGCTGTATTCGTCGGCTCCCGAGCCTCCCGAGGAAGTATGGTTGGAAGCGGAAGATGCCGCCACTCTCGGAGCGAACTGGACGATTTCTGATGATCCGGACGCATCGGGAGGACAGTACATCGGTTCGAAAGATGGAGACGGCGACGACAATACCACGCCGCCGGGGGCGGAATGGGTCGCCTCTTACGATTTCAGTGTCGCCGGAGGGTCTTACAAGATGCTGTTCAGGGCACAGCAGGCCAACAGCGACTCATTCTGGGTTCGAATCCCGACAGCTACGAGCCAGAACCTTGAAGATCAAGATCTGCCCGGCACCGGCTGGGTCAGGTTCGATGCGATGGATGTCCCAAGAGGCGAATGGGGCTGGGATGAGGTTTACAGTGAGTTGAGCCACGGGATGCAGGTTTTCGAGGTGATGAATTACACGTTGCCCGCCGGAGCGAATACGCTGGAAATCGCTAAGCGTGAAGATGGAGTGTTCCTTGACGCTATCCTCATTACCAACGATGTTGACTGAGTGACGTTGGCGGATGTGCTTGCCGTTCGTAGTGACGCCGTGAGGCGTTACCATGCTGTGATGAAATGCAGCTCATCGCAGCAGATGATATGCCTTTTCGGGCACAGTACGAACGTGAATAGTCACTGATACCCAGGGGAAGTTAAAGGAGGTATAACATGTGTAAGAGATCAATTCACGTACCTTTTTTTGCCCTGATTCTGGGCCTGATTCTCGCGAGCACGGCTCAGGCCGACCTTATTGGCTGGTGGACCTTTGATGAAGGCTCCGGAACAACCGCCTATGACAGTTCCGGCAGTGGCCACGACGCGGAAATCCTGGAAACACCGATATGGGGAGATGGCCCTCAAGGCTTCTCCGGAGCTCTGGATTTCTCAACAACCAGAGGAGCCAACACCGGCACCTATATCCCAACAACAACGGGCGTGTTTACCTTTACCTGCTGGCATAAATGGGCCGGAACCGGGAACATACAACATTTCTTCTCCGTATCGAACGGATGGGGTGCAGGTACGATGATGTTCCAGATTGAAAATCAGGGACTTGAACCGAGCTACACTCTTGAAGAGCAGGAAAGACTGCATCTTGCCTATCAAGGAGCAGAAGTCACTCTGCACAAGATTCCCCGAAACGAGTGGGCTCACACGGCTCTGGTGTTTGACGGAACCAATGCCACAGGCTACCTCAATGGTATCGATGAAGCCGGCCCCAAACCGACGAGGATCGGCGCGCCCCTCGCGTGTCCCGTCTTGATCGGTGTAGCCGATACGGGTGCAAGAGTCTTCCAGGGATTCCTCGACGATATGCGATTCTACGATCGCGTGCTGACGGTAGCCGAGATCAGGTCAATCATGGCCGGGGGCTTTGAATTAAGCCAAACGGCCTATGGTCCTGATCCGGCCGACGACGCCATGCTGACAAGTACATGGGCGAATTTATCCTGGAGACCCGGCCCCTCCGCTGTCTCGCACGATGTGTACGTGGGTGACAGTTTCGATGCCGTCAGCGAAGGGACGCGCGATTCGGATGTATTCCAGGGCAACCAAACGACGACAACATTACTCGTGGGCTTCTCGGGCTATGCCTATCCGGACGGTCTTGAACCGGGAACAACGTACTACTGGCGCGTCGACGAGGTCAACGATGCCGATCCGAATAGTCCCTGGAAAGGTGACGTTTGGAGTTTCTCAATTGCGCCCAAGACGGCTTATAACCCCAATCCGGCGGACGGCGCCGAATTCGTTAATCCGGGCAACGTGATTCTAACCTGGACGCCGGGCTTCGGCGCGAAGCTGCATACAATATACTTCGGCGATGATTACGACGTGGTGAACAATGCGACTGGGGGTGCCCTCTCCGGAACGGCGAGCTATAAGCCTGGCGCTCTCGAACAGGAGAAGGTCTATTATTGGCGGATTGATGAGAATGACGGCCTCAGCATTTACGAAGGCAAAATCTGGACCTTTACGACGCCCGGCGCGGTCGGCAATCCACAGCCGGCCAACGGCGAGACCGACGTGGCGATGGAAACGGTCCTGAGCTGGACCTCGGCGGATAACGCCGCTTCGCACCGGCTTTACCTTGGAACGGATAAAGACGCGGTACGCGGCGCTGATACCTCCTCACCCGAATACGTCGGCCCCAAGACGCTCGGCGCCGAGAACCACGATCCCGGATTGCTTGAAGCGGACGCGACGTACTACTGGCGTGTGGACGAGGTGTATACTGGAAAGACAGTCAAAGGTCCCATCTGGAGCTTCACGGTCGGCAAGTATCTTCTCGTCGATGACTTCGAGAGCTATACCGATGACGATCCGAACAACGAGGCCATCTGGCAGCATTGGATCGACGGCTTCGGCGTCGCCGATAACGGTGCACAAGTCGGCTATCTCTTGCCCCCGTATGCCGAGCAGACCATCGTTCACGGCGGCTCGCAATCCATGCCGCTGTCGTATACCAATGAGGGCATCGTGTCGAACTCAGAGGCAACCCTGACGTTAACGGCGTTGCGTGACTGGACGACGGTGGGTGTCGCGGAATTGTCGCTCTGGCTTCGTGGTGCTTCGGCCAATGCGGCCGAGCCTCTGTACGTGGCGATCTCTAACAGTGCGGGCGCCCCGGCGGTGGTGGCCAATGACGATCCCGACGCGGTGACATCGACTCTGTGGAAGCAGTGGCGGATTCCACTGCAAACTTTCGCCGACAAAGGGGTCAATCTGACCAACGTGGACAAGCTCGTTATCGGTATAGGCAGCAAGTCCGGCTTGGCATCCGCTGGTGGTTCAGGTACAATCTATATTGACGATATTCGGCTGTACCAGCCGTAGCCTGAACTTCTGGTCGGCCATGTGATA
>CAYZAH010000704.1:0-2966 GCA_964475805.1 uncultured Pirellulales bacterium
CTGGACGTTGGTGAATTTGGCCTCGCACACGGCGTGCGCGTCATGCGCCGTCACCACCAAGCCTATGTACAGCGGTGTGGACATTTCAATGATCTCGCCCCCGAGTTGCTTCCACGTGCTGCCGTCGCCGGAATAGAACGCGGTCACGTATCCACTGAGGTCACGCTGTATCTTCACCCATTGCGGCGCCGTGACTCCCGTTTGAGTTACCGTGGTGGTATCCTCACCCGCTATCCGGCGACGCTCGAAGGAAACGCCCTGCGAAGGCGTAACGACCACCATCGCGTGAATAGAATCGGCGTCGAGCGTATCGCGAATCATCACACCCGCTTTCGCCCCGGCGTTGGTATTCTGCACGCTCTCGACCTTCGCCACAATAGAACCGGGCCCGGTGAGCTGCTTGTAGGCAAAGCGAAACTCGTCGGCTGTGTCCCCGATATCGGCACCCGAGCCGGTCATCGTGTACGTGCCGGCCGGGGCTTCCGTGAAGCTGCCGGTCGATGCAAGATAACGGCCTCTGAACCACAACGACAATGCGCCGACGCCTCCCACGGTCCAATCCTGTCCTGAGAGTGTCATGGTCGCTTCCGAATAGCGGGCGGTGCTATTGTCGTAGAAGAACGGCATCGCCTGATCGCCACCGTGAACAATCGCGGTCTCCGCGAAGGGAGGAGTGAGATAACCCACCGTAGAACCGTTGTCTGGATTTTCATAACCGTCCTGCCATGTCGTGTATATCTCGTCCGGCGGGTAGTCGTTATAGTCCTCGAAATCATCGACAATAAAGGACTCTTGCGTCGTAAAGCTCCAGACGTCCCCCAGCCACATTGCGGGTATCTCGGCTTCATTGACCTCATCGACGCGCCAATAGTAGGTCGTATCCAGATCGAGCGCCAAGGGGCCGTAGCTCGCGTTAGTCGTGGTAGCAACAGGAGCGGTGCCGTCTATGACCGTCTGCTCGTCGGTGCTGAGGTACACGTCGTGCCTGGCGGCCTCTCTTCCGGCTCTAAAGCCAAGGATCACGTCAAGGGGCGCATCTATGGTTCCCATAGACACGTTTGTGGTCCCGGGCTCCGGATCGGGGTAGGTTGCCCAGACGGGGATGTAGAAGAAACGAACCTCGCTCAGGCCGTACTGCTGCAGAATGTCACCCCAGTTGCTATTGGCGGTGATCTTCACGTATTTCGCGACCACGCCGGCAAGACTTACAGTGGTATTGGGAGCATAACCGGCGGCGCCGGGCGCCTGGGCAAATTCAGGGACGTCACTCACTTGTGTCCAATCAACGCCATCAACCGAGTACTCAATCGCAACGTCCTTGAGCCCAAAACCGAGAACAGACTCCATGAGGTTATTGTAATTCCACACCCACATCTCGTGCAGCTTGTAGACCCTGTCGAATTCGTACTGAATCCAGGCTCCGGTCGGCTCGCTGGCACTGAGCCACATACTCTTCGGGTCTTCCGAATGCAAGTCGTCAGCATTCAAGCCGGAACCATTAACGGTATTCTCGGGTCCCTCGGCGGCGCTGTTCGAGCTGGAGGCGGTGGTGATGATATTCTTCCCGGCTATCGGATAAGCAAACGGCTCGACCGTGAAGCGCAGGACGTTTCCTTCGAACACGGTGTAGTCCGGCGGGCCCGCTACTTCATCGATGCGCCAGTAATAGGTCTGGCCCCATTGGAGAGGTTCCGTGGGCGTGTAGCTAGTCTGGGTCTGGTTGCGGCTGAGTAACACGCCAAGCGGATTTGTTCTGTCCGCATCCTGGACGTCCTCGAAAACCGTTCCAAAGTACACGTCGTGTGCGCTCGCCGAGCCTGCCGGGTTCCAACTAAGAACCACGTCTCGCGAGACGTTCACTTCTCCGTCAGCAGGATTTGGGGCGGAAATCAGAGGTGACAGAGCCATAATCTGCTGAATCTCGGCCTCCGCCAGCGCCCGGTCGTACACTCGCACGTCATCGACCGTGCCAGTGAAATAGGTTGACAGGCCCCTGCCGATCTTCAAGGTCCTTCCCTCAGACCTGGGAGGTCCTGACGGCGCCGAGTTGCTCGTGATCAAATGGCCGTCTCTATACGCCTTGAGCGCATTTCCATCATACGTGGCTGCAAGGTGATACCACGTATTGGCCTCCAACGGTTCGTACTTCGCCGCGTGCCACGCTCCGCCAATGTTCGCGATGACCGCTCCCCGGAATTCTTCTTCGGGACGGTTCCAGCACATCATAAAATTGAACTGTCGTTCGACCGAGCCGGACCCCTGGGACGATAACGCGGGCGCGGCCGGGCTCATCACCCAGCAAGCCACGGTGAAATTGACTATGTCTTGGGTGTAGCCGGTGTCCACACCATCATCAACGCCGTCAAATTGCAGCGCACCGCCGATGACTCCTTCCACCCACTGCGGCTCGCCCGTGAACTCGCCGTCGATGCCGTTGCCACTGGAATCGTGAGCGATCGCGCCGGACCCTTCGTCGAGCTTCCACCAGCCGATAAGACTCGGGTCGGCAGCCTGGACGGCGCTGCCCGAAACCAAGCCCAACGCCTGGACGAGTAGAAGCAAACAAAACACCTTTTTGCCCATCGTATTCCTCCTTCTTTGACAAATGTCAAATGTACTCAATCTCGGTTACGGGGTAGTCGTGCTGGCAAGCTCCGCGATCTCGGCGTCCGTCAGCGCCCGACTGTAGATGCGCACCTCATCGACCGTTCCGTCGAAGAACGTTGACAGACCTCGTCCGATTTTCAAAGTCCTTGACTCCGATCTCGGAGACCCCGATGCTTCCGTGCTCGTAATCAGGACGCCGTCCCGATATGCTCTGAGCGCTTCGCCATCGTAGGTCCCGACAAGGTGATACCACGTATCAGGCTCCAATGGCTCGTAAGAAGCGCTTTTCCATCCACCGATATGGGCCAGGACGCCTCCCCGGAAATCATCCTCGCGGTTCCAGGCCATCATGAAGTTGA
>CAYZAH010000705.1:0-2953 GCA_964475805.1 uncultured Pirellulales bacterium
GTGCCGCCGGAGAGGCGTTTCCTCGGCTTCGACGCCTATCGCAAGGCCCTCGATTGCCTGCGGCCCGGCGACGTCATGATCCAGGCGACCCACTCCGCCTTTCGCCCGATGCACGTCGCCTACGGTGTCAGCAAGGGTCTGAACGTCTTCATGGAAAAGTCATTCGCCCCCGACCCGGGCGGGACAAAGGACGTTTTGCGTATAGCTGATGAAGCGGATAAGAAAAACCTCAAAATCGGCTGCGGGCTGATGTGCCGCCACTCCTACTCCCGGCGGGCACTGATCGAGAAGATTCGCGACGGGGCGCTCGGACAAGTACAACTGATCCGCGCCTATCGCATGGACCCCGGCGCCCGGATGGGCCCGTTCAAAGGCGGCCAAAGTGAATTGCTCTCGCAGATTCGCCGGCCGTACTTCTTCCTGTGGGTCTCCTCGGCGTGGTTTATCGAGATGATGATTCACCAGGTGGACGAGTGTTGCTGGATCAAGGATTCCTGGCCCGTCAAGGCGGAGGGTCTGGGCGGGCGCGAGCCGCGCAGTAACGATTGCAGCCAGAACCTGCACACCTATGCCATCGAGTACACGTTCGCCGACGGGACCAAGGCGCTGGTGGACAGCCGGTCCATGCAAAACTGTCATAACGATTTCGCCACGTTCGTGCACGGCACCAAATGCGCGGCGCAGTTCTCGGGCAACATTCACGCGCCGACGGTGCAAATCTACAAAGACCAGCGCACGGACAAGAGCAACATTACCTGGCAGCCGGAGCGAGAGAAGATGAGTCCCTACCAGGTCGAGTGGGACGAGTTGCTCACCGCCATCCGCAAAGACCAGCCATACAACGAGGCCCGGCGAGCGGCGTACACCAATCTCACCTCCATCATGGGACGCGCCGCCATCCACACCGGCCAGATCATCACCTGGGACGAGATGTTAGCTTCCGACTTCAAGTTCTGCTCGAACGTTGCGGACTTCACCTACGACAGCCCGGCTCCCGTGCAAGCCGACGCTGAGGGTCGCTATCCCGTCCCGATCCCGGGCAAGTGGAAGGAAATTTAATCACGGGCACTGAGCGTTGCCGCCTGGAGACATAAGTCAGCCGCATCCTGTGCCTTCTTGGGTTATCAATGAGAAAACGTGGATTTGGAGAAGACAATCATGAAGACTCTTACACGTCGCAGATTTCTAAAAGGGACACTGGCCGGAGGCGTCGCGGCGACGGTCGCGCCGTACTCGCGTGTGCGCGGAGCGAATGACGACCTTCGCGTAGCCGTCGTCGGCTTCAACAGCCAGGGCAGCAATCATATCAAGTACTTCAGCAGAATCCCCGGCGTGCGGGTCGTCGCGTTGTGCGATGTGGACCAAAACGTCATCGACCGCGAGGCCAAGAAGTTCAAAGATCGCAAAGAAAAGGTCGATACCTACGTCGATGTTCGCAAACTGTTAGAGGACAGAAGCATCGACGCGATCATCACCGCCACGCCGAATCACTGGCACTCGCTGGTCACCGTTTGGGCGTGCCTGGCCGGCAAGGACGTCTACGTCGAGAAGCCCGTCTCGCACACGATCTGGGAAGGCCGCAAGATGGTCGAGGCCGCGCGGAAGTACAAGCGGATCGTACAAGCAGGCACGCAGCGCCGTTCCGACACAGGACTCATGGCCGCGTTCGAGTACATCCGTCAGGGCAACCTCGGCAAGATTCTTCGCGCTCGATGCTATTACTTTAGCCCGCGCGGACCGATCGGCAAAGTGAACGGGCCTCAGCCGATTCCCGAAGGCGTCGATTACAACCTCTGGCTCGGTCCGGCTCCGATGGCCCCGCTGATGCGAAAGAACCTGCACTACGACTGGCACTGGCAATGGCCCTACGGCGACGGCGACCTCGGCAACAACGGCATCCACTATATCGACGTATGCCGGATGGCGCTGGGCGGCACGACGATGGCCCCGCGCGCGATCAGCTTCGGCGGCGAATTCCTCTGGGACGACGACCGGCAAACGCCCAACACGCAGGTCGCGTTCTTCGACTACAAGCCCGCCCCGATCATCTTCGAGATGCGCAACCTGCATCGCAAGCAAGGCGACTCGGCGATGGACCCCACCTATCGCAAGACCCGCGCTCCCGTCGTGATCGAGTGCGAGGGCGGCTACTACGCCGGCGGCTGGGCCTGCGACAACAAGGGCAAGCGAATTAAGCAATTCAAGGAAACGGGCGGCGCCGGTCACCACGCGAACTTCATCAAGGCGGTTCGCAGCCGGAAGGTGAGCGATCTGAACGCCGATATCCTGCAAGGCTATCTCTCGACCGCCGCGTGTCACTTAGGCAATATCTCCTATCGCATCGGCCGCGAAGCGACGCGCGAGGACATCGTGGACTCGCTCAAAGGCAACGACGTCTTGATGGAGGCGTTCGAGAGTTTCCAGGAGCATTTGCTGATGAACGTCGTGGACGTGCTCAAGACGCCGCGAATCCTCGGACCCTGGGTGACAATGGATCCCGACACGGAGCGATTTGTGGGCGATTTCAGCGATCAGGCCAACACGCTTTTGTCGCGGAATTACCGCGAGCCGTTCGTCGTCCCGGAAAAAGTGTAGAACGATTGACTATTGACGAATGACTATTGACTATTTGCGCATATGCAACCATCCTATGCGTAACATCCGTTCAATAGTCAATCTCGCATGACTGTAACCATGAAGGCATTAGTCTATGGCGGCGGTGCGGTGGGGCTTGGACTGGCAAGCTGCCTGCTGAAATCTCGTGCGCACGTTGACATTCTCGCGCGCGAGAATACGGTCTCAGCGCTGCGAGAGAAGGGTCTGGTCCGAACGGGGATTTTCGGAGATTTCGAAGCGGCTCCCTCGCAGTTCGGCAGCGTCGTAACACTGGAGGACCTGCCCGCTGAGGCGTATGACTTCATAGTCGTATGCGTCAAGTCATTCGACTCGTCCA
>CAYZAH010000706.1:0-2948 GCA_964475805.1 uncultured Pirellulales bacterium
AGATACAGCAAGCTGCTTGTCACCGACTACTTCGGATACGACCACTGGAGGAGCCCGCTGTCACACGGAAGTTGCGATCAGTTCGACGGAGCCGTCATCGCCCAGGAGACATGGCTGCTCTCGGCCTACTGGTACCGCAAAGGCGAGCCGGATAACAAGCCGCCGCTCAGACTGCGGGCCGGATACACAGACGGGCATGTCGAGACCTACTCATCATCGGACATCGTACCTATGAGGGTCTCCCTTACTCCCGACGGAACCGTCCCCTATCCCGATGGCGTCGGGTCGGGTATATTCTTCCTGCCAGGAAACGCACTCCAATAAGCCCAGCCGGTGTACGTAGTCCGAGCCTGCTGCGAGCCCATCGACGGGTTAATTCTCAGGAATCAGTTTCCACCACAGCCTGGGATAGTCCTGCCTTTCAAGAATCCACCAGATGCCTCGGTCCTGTTGTCACTATCGTGGCTCCTCATGTGTGCTACTCACGGGGACTTACTCACATCTGCTGTGCCGCCATAATCGCCCATGTTGATACGTCTGCTATTTCGACCCCGCGGACTGTGCTGATCACCGGGGGACGTTTCTTCGCGGTTTGATGCACACCGGGATGCAGCAGACCGCGGGGGGGCGAATCGGTGAGCCGGCGGCCAATGAACTCTCCGAGAGCCTCCAACAAATCGGCTTGGAGTTGCGAAGGCTCAAAACCGGTACGCCGCCCAGATTGGATGCGGCGACGGTGGCGTTGGATAGACTTGAGATTCAGCACGGCGACGAAGAGCCGGTGCCCTTTTCATTCCTGACCGAACGAATCGACAGGCCGCAGATTCCCTGCTGGATCACTTATACGAACGAACGAATGCACGAGTTGATTCGTGAGAACCTCTCACGTGCGCCGCTCTATTCGGGCCAGATTACATCCACCGGCCCCCGGTACTGCCCGAGCATTGAGACGAAGATCGTGCGTTTCGCCGACAAGGACCGCCACCAGGTATTTCTTGAGCCGGAAGACGAAGCCACATCAACGATCTATTGTAACGGAATCAGCACTTCTCTCCCGAAGGACATCCAGGAGCGGATGCTCAGGCTGCTGCCCGGCACGGAAAACGCCCGGATCGTCTACTATGGTTACGCGATAGAATATGATTACTGTCCGCCCGTTCAACTCAAGCCGAGCTTGGAGACCAGGAAGATATCGGGTTTGTTCCTGGCCGGACAGATCAACGGAACCAGCGGATACGAGGAAGCCGCGGGGCAGGGAATCATTGCGGGCATCAACGCGGCCCGGAAACTGCAGGGCAAAGAGCCGGTCATCCTCGGAAGGGACCAGGCGTATATCGGCGTGATGATCGACGACTTGTTGACCAAAGGGATTGATGAGCCTTATCGAATGTTCACGTCGCGGGCGGAGTATCGGCTTGCGCTGAGAGCCGACAATGCTGACCGCCGGCTGACAGAAATCGGCAGGTCGGTCGGACTGGTGGACGAGGGGCGATATAAGAAATTGCAGGACAAACTCGCAAGCATCGAGCGATTGAAGAACTACCTGCAGAACACTCGTTCGCAAGGTATCACTCTTTGGGAGTATCTTCGGCGTCCCAAATTCGACATGCAAAATGCTGGATTCGAAATACCGGTTGTCAGCCCGGATGTATTACAGGCGGTGATGATTGACGCAAAATACGAAGGCTACCTGGCCAAACAAGACCGACTCGTCGCCAACTTCAGAACGTTGGACAACAAGAAGATTCCGCCGGACATGAACTACAACAGAGTCGCACACTTGCGTTCGGAGGCGAAAGAGAAGTTGTCGGTCTTCAAGCCGAGTACGCTCGCTCAGGCCTCTCGAATCAGCGGCATCACCCCCGCCGACATTACGGTACTTCAGGTGCACCTGAAGAAGATGCTGTCGTCAGAATCTGCGAGTGCGCGGGGAGCCGACCAGAAGCAATGATCGAGTTGTCGGAAAATATCTACAATCAACAGACGGCGCGTGATGAGCCTAAGTTCAAGCTATGGCGTAATGCCGGTTTGCTCCTGACGTATCAATGCAATTGTGCATGCGAGTTCTGCTACTATAATTGCGGCCCCGACAAGGGTGCCCTAATGCCCGTCGAGACGGCCGTAGAGGCATGGCGATCACTTCAGATCCTCGCTGGCGAGACGGCCAAGATACACCTCACCGGCGGCGAAGCGTTTCTCCATTGGGATCACTTACAGGAAGTACTCCAGCGGGCCAGAAACGAGAAACTCGGAAAAGTCGACCTGATCGAAACCAACGGATTCTGGGCGACGAGCGGGCGAATCGTCAACCAGAGATTGAAGAAACTCGATGAGCTTGGAATGGTCCGGCTCAAGATCAGCACCGATCCGTTTCATCAGGAATACGTTGACGTCGAATCGGTGCGGCGATTAGCTGCGATAGCGGCAGAGGTTCTGGGTCCCGACCGTGTCCTGGTCCGATGGCAGAAGTATCTGGACGAACCGGTCCAGATGAAGGACCTTTCGCCCACGGAGCGCGAGCGGCAATACCTCCGTGCGATCAAAGACTACCCGTGCCGCTTTACCGGTCGGGCGGCGGGGAGGCTTGCGGAATTAGTCGCATCCACGAGGCTTCCGTGCTTCCAAAGCAATGACGTCGCCAATGCAAAGGCAGAGCGTCGAGATACGTGCCAGTCAAATTTTCTTGGGGCTAAAGGCGTTCATATCGACCCGTTCGGCAACGTCTTTAGCGGCACGTGCAGCGGGATTATTGTCGGAAATGTCAACGAGACTCCGCTCGAAGAAATTTGGAGGCAATTCCACCCCGCCCAGAGCGATTTTCTCAATACGCTGTTCCATTTCGGGCCGTTCGGGTTGCTCGACAGGGCGGTGAAATTGGGCTACCGAGGCCCCAGAATCTACGCGGACAAATGCCATCTTTGCACGAACATCCGCCAATTCTTCCTCGA
>CAYZAH010000707.1:0-2919 GCA_964475805.1 uncultured Pirellulales bacterium
ACGATGGTTCAATTCGCTGGGTCTTCAAGTCGAAGAAAGTGGATCAGTCACGAGGCCATCTGGATTGCGCCCGCGTTGTTCACCGCGGCGCTTCTCCCGAAGCGTTCCGCATCGCAATTACGCTTTGCGGAGCCAACTGCATCGCACTCATCGACGGCAATGGTAAAGCCCTGTGGGAAATGGCGGGTCACCATTTCGAGTCCGTGGACATCGGCCGAATCATACCCGACGAAGCCGGACCTCAGATTTGCGTCGATATCGATCATCAACCTTTAGGAAAAAGTCCCATTTGGGTATTGGACGAAAAGGGCCATCGTCTTGGCCGGCTGGTGACTGCCTACAGCCGCCATCATAGCCTGCTCGATTGGACGGGCGACGGATTCGATGAGATTCTCGTGGGTCACAACGGTGGGATGTACGATCATCAGGGCCGACGGATCGCCACCTTTCATGCGCCGGCTCTGGAAACGAACGCGGGGCAGGCCGGATACGAACAGAGCCTGCTTATTGGCGACATGACCGGCGACGGCGTCCGCGATGTGCTCATCGTCACGCCCTATGCCGTCTACGTCTACAAGAACACACGCGGCAAAAGACCCAATCCACCCGCTCCACTTGGTACGGAGTTCAACATGACATTGTACTGACGCGAAAGGACCTATCGCGCGGTGACATGAAACTTACTGAGTCACTGGCACCAGGCATAAATCCCAGTTGCCGTTTCTCTCCGAGCAGAAAAGTACCTTTGAACCATCCGGGGAGAAGGATGGATGCGGATGCACCGTGGCGCCGCGCGGACGATGTCCCTGGGTTAGCAGTCGAGCCTGGCCGCTATCGCCATTTACCAGGTAAAGCTCGCCATCGAAGTTGTCACCAACCGCCCAATTGCCATTTGGACTTGCGCCGACGTGCCAATATTTCTTTTGACTGAGAATGTGCAGAGACCTGTCCTCCAGAGTGACATACCCGATGCCGTGCGGCTTTTTCAGCATCTCCTCGTTCTTGGGCCAGATCGTGAAGAGCGCCTTGTCCGATCCCCACCATACCTCATGCGTGACCCATTCATCATAAGTCTCTTTGTAGAACGGCCCATTCCCTCGCCCGTCCGCGTTGACGATCCACGTTCGTTGTGGCGAATCACCGCCCGTCTCCCAACAATACATAATCAAACCACTTCTCGACGGATGAGCCTGACAGTGACCGATCCGAAAGTCAGTGTCGATGACCTTCGAGTATTTTCCGGTCCCGATATCCAGGGCCAGCAAGCCCCACGACTTTTCCGAGTGCTCTACCCCGAGATAGATCGTCTTCTCGTCGCAGTCCAAAGTAATCGTTCCGCTGAGTTTTGCATCCTCCGGAAAATCAGCGACCTTCCTCCGGAACTCGCCTTGCGGCCCCGGCTCACCACTTTTCAAAATCGTATCGATATCGAGGCTCCATATCCGGCGGCCCACCACGTAGTACATCCGGTTCTCGGTCCGGCTTAGAGTAGCGTTGCCCGGGCCGTCATCATCGGTCAGTTGAACGATGGCTCCGGTTTGCTCCGACAGGGCATAATACTGATTGGTTCCGCCTCGGTCCGACGTGAAAACGATGTGCCGACCGTCCGCCGTCCAGTTGGGATGCGTCTGATAGATCTTATTATCCTTCGCCGGTGAGGTTGTCAGCATGGTGACTTCCAGGCCGGTCATGATGTCTTTGTAGGTGCGCTTTTCGCAAGGCCATCTCTTGCCCACGTATGACGAGCTCGGCACGGTGCGATATTCGTCGTTCTGCAGGCCGATCTTCTCGAACGGGATCGGTTTGAAACCGAGTTTGTAAGCGGGCGAGTCCTCGCGCAGCTCGAACGACTCCGGCGGCGTCCCTTTGAAGTGGGGATCCTCATCGACGAGATTGTCCTCGAAGGTGACGTATGGCCGCGCTTGTTTGTATACCCCGTCCCATTGGCCGCCGCAAGAAACGTTGTGAGCAACGAGATTGCCCTTCGGCGCCGCCGGCTCATCTTTCAGGATGTTCACGAGTTTGGGGTAACGCTTTCGCCATAGCTCGGACGTGTAGGGCATGGCCTTGAGCCGTTGCGTCATCGTGGTATCGACGTGGGAGCTGGCCCAGCCCATCGCACGCGCGTCGATGTGAAGCGATGGTTTACAATCGACAAAGAGGTTGTTCGAGACGGTACAATCGCGTCCGCCTCCGATGAAGGCCGCCCTTGTCACTCGGTAGAAGACGTTGCCGTAGATCTTCGTGCCGCAGAACATGTCGTCCAGGTAGACGCCAACGCATCCCTTGTCCCTGAATCCGGTGATGTCGTGCAGATAGTTGTATCGAATGACCGTGCCCCGCATCGTCCAGTCCCGGCCGGCGTACATCGCCCCGGCGTCGTTCGATTCCATGCAAACGTGGTGGATTTCGTTGAACTCGATAACGTGGTCGTTCCCGCCGAAGCCGATGGCCATGTGCGGCGCATCGTGGATGAGATTGTGTGCGGCCCGGTTGCCCACGCCGTTCAGCGAGATGGCGGGTGTGTACATGCGGTCCCATCGTCCGTAATCATGAATGTGGTTGTTCTCGGCGACGTGGCCGGCGGGGGTGAGTGACGAGCGATCGCCGCCTCGTAAGCTGATGCCTCCGCTGCCGGTTCCGTAGATATCACACGCCACGACCGCGTCGCTCTTGCCGCCGTTGACCTGCACGGCGCCACCGCCCACGTTGCGCAGCACACATCCGGCGATCTTCGTCCGGGTGCAATTCTTCATCGCGACAGCCGTTCTGCGACAAGCCTCGAAGATCACGCCCTCAATAGCGACGTTCGAGACATTAGTCACGTTGACTAAGGTATCCAGAACGGAGACAACCGCGCGGCCATTCTCAATCGGCGTCGGAGGCCAGAAGTAAAGAATGCCCGTCTGGCGGTCCAGA
>CAYZAH010000708.1:0-2916 GCA_964475805.1 uncultured Pirellulales bacterium
TACACCAGAGACAAGGCGGGCGTTTCGCAACAACAGCCTGGGAGTCGGGCTTGCATGGGTGTACAGATAGACCCTTGCGCTTTGTGTGCCCGGAGGTGCTGTCGCCTTGATGGCCACTCTCTCAAACGTCCTTGTACCCCCCGGTGCAAGGCTCGTCTGGGCATAGTTGTCGGAGGGCAAAAAACGCAACTGAAGATATGCGCCGTCCGATGTCGCCCCCTCGATGGCCCGAGTTTCGACGCTGGCTTCATACGTCAAGCCGGGCCTGGCGGCCACAGTCTGCATCAAACCGATTTCCGCACTCGCATCGCCGTCGACAATCCGGACGGCTACGCGAGCAGAATCATCCAAATGAACCAATCCAATATCCCGGTTCGTTCCCCGGCCGCCGTATAGTAACCAGCCAACGGGTAATCCGTCCCCGTCGACGCCCTCCGAGAACGTGGGATTCGTCAAAAGATTCTCCGAGACCGCCGCCAAGCATGGAGAGAACAATCCCGAGGCAAAAGAGAGCATCAAAACGAAAAGACCAGACCGCCAAAGCCGCCTATGTGCTGTTCTTCGATCCGAGGACACTCTCCAGATTCTCATCTTCACATCTATTCTGCTGCCCCGCTGGGCACCTGATTCACTCGACAATCTCTCCCCCGCTGCCCGCCTTTTTCGCGGCGAGCTGTTGAGCGATCTTGTCGAGGAGGACCTTGGGTTCAACACCCTTCTCCACATAGTCATCGACCGGCAGGAACTTCGAGTGTTTCGGTTCACCGGGGAAATCAAAACCGGTTTGCTCGCGCATGGACGTCAGCATCAGAATCGGCATTTTGGAGAAGCGCTCATCTTGCCTGATCTTCCTGGCCATAATGAACCCCTCGGCGCCCCTGCCCATCATCACGTCAAGGATCAGAATATCCGGCACCTCGTCCTTCAAACTGGCCCATCCCTCCTCCGGACTGTAAGCGGACCTTACTTCATATTTCTTCGTATCGAGGATCTGTCTCGTGATGTCTACGAAATCAGGGTCGTCATCAATAATCAGTATGCTTGGGGCGTTCATTTTCTCTCCTTGGGCCACGACCCCGATCCCGAAGCACTTGGAGACTTCCGGGCCACCGGGAATCTGCCAACTATCATCATTTGAGTCCTGTCTTCAATGTTCGCTATTCTATGCTCCTCCATACGCCGGAGCAAACATAAATCCATTGTAAGAAACATCAATGAACGAACCACCCTATTATCGACGTAACCAACTGCTCTCTACCCCTCGCAAAGTGAAGATCCTTCGATCCACAGCCAATGGGTGAATTCCCCAAAACGAACCGGGAAATCTCATATCTTAGATCACGTCGGATACACAAGTACTATCCTCATCCAACATTTTCCCTCTTTTGATAAAATTAGCTTGTTATCTTGTTGTAAAGATGTTAAAATGCATACAATCTAAGTTGTTTTCAGTATCACGATATCAGCATTGGAATATCGTAACACTTTGCTATAGTGTCTTTTATGTACTTTCATATAACGTGACCAGCAGGTCAAATGAGATGAATGAAGTTGTGGATATATTGAGTCTATTGGGTCCATTGCTCATTGAACAGGCGGTGATGATACATGAATGAGAGAATACTCCTGACGAATGGCGAAGTAGCTTCCCGCAAGGGCTCGTTGAAGGACCTTCAGGAGGAAGATAAGCAACTTTCGCACGGGGTGGGCGGAGGATTTGACATCGGGCAGATTGTGGGCCGTTCCCTCATGATGCAGAGAGTTTTTGAGATGGTCCGCAAGGTGGCTCCTACAAAGAGCAACGTCTTGATTACCGGCGAAAGCGGCACGGGCAAGGAGCTCGTTGCTCGAGCCATACATTCTCTGGGATCGCACAACGGCAGCCCTTTCTTAGCCGTCAACTGTGCGGCGATACCCGAGACCCTGCTGGAGAGTGAATTGTTCGGGCATAGAAAGGGCAGCTTCACGTCGGCCTGTCGAGATAAGAAAGGTTTTTTTGAGTGCGCCCGCAGTGGAACCCTTTTCCTGGACGAGATTGGCCACATGCCGATGAGCTGCCAAGTCAAACTCTTGAGAGCCGTGGAACACAGGCAGATCACGCCGGTAGGCGACACAAAGCCGATCGACATCAACGTGCGTTTGATCGCCGCTACGAACAAAGATCCCGCCGAACAGATGAAAGCGGGTCATTTTCGGGAAGACCTGTACTACAGGATGAACGTTGTGGGTATCCATCTTCCTCCGCTCCATGAGAGGAAAGAGGATATTCCACTCTTAGTGGAACATTTTGTCCATAAGTTCAATGTTGAAATGGGCAAGCACTGCGCGGGTGTCAGTGACGACGTGATGCGGCTGTTCATGTGTTACGACTGGAAGGGCAACATCCGCGAGATGCAAAACGTGATCGAGCGAGCAATCATCTTCTCTGAAGATGACATGATCCAGATTTCGGACATCGGGCCTTTAGGCTCCCACGCTATGATGCTGACCGAAGAAGATGAAAACCTCCAGACGGCCATGAGGGCTTATGAGAGGGAGCACATTTGCCGGATATTGAACAAATATAGCTGGAACAAAGCGGATGTAGCAAAGGCTCTTAATATTGGATTGTCAAGCTTGTATCGGAAGATTGATGAACTGGACATTCATTCAAAGAAACGCCAACGCCGGAAGTAAACAAGCAAAGCTGGATTCTCGACTCACGTTTTCAGCTCGCCGCGCGTCCGGCTTGTTATGGAGTTGACGAGATGAGAGTCACGAGGTCTGCCGCCTATGCGCTGCACGCATTGATGTATATGGTCCGGCACGCGACCCAGTTGCCGGTTGCGGCGGCGGTGGTCGCCAAAGCGGAGGGCGTACCGTCCGGCTATCTTGCCAAGATATTTCGACAGCTTGTCAAAGCAGGTTTCGTCAAAG
>CAYZAH010000709.1:0-2913 GCA_964475805.1 uncultured Pirellulales bacterium
TCGAATCGTCGAACAGCATCTCGATCTTCGTCAGCGTACCGTTTCCCGACCCATTCAAGAACCTGGTGGCCGTCAAGGCATCGGGCGAGGCATCCTGGATAGCATAGTCAAGGCCGAAGGTGGCCTTGACCCGGAAAACCATCAGGGTAACGGTGACCGTATTAGAACCGGCGACGCTGTCATTCGCCCGATAGGTGAAGCTGTCAATGCCGTAGTAGTCCGCAGCCGGAATGTAGCCGAAGGACCCATCGGCGTTGAAGGTCAGCGTGCCGTGGCCGACATTATCGACCAAAACAGCGGTCAGGCTGTCACCGTCCGGATCAGAGTCGTTCCCCAACACACCGGGGGCCGCGACATTGAGCGCCTGGTCCTGGTCGGTCTGGTAGCTGTCCGCGACGGCCACCGGGACATGGTTCTCATGGACAGTCAGGGTGACGGTGGCGGGGCTGGAGTACGCGCCGTCACCGCCCTGGTGGGCGCCATCCCAGATCTGATAGGTAAACGAATCAGTGCCGATAAAGTCAGGGTTCGGGGTATAGGTAAAGGAGCCATCGCTGCCTGTAACGACATAGCCATGGGCGGCGGGAGTGGGGTAGACCACCGTCAGGTAGTCGTTTTCGGCGTCGGTGTCGTTAGCCAGCAAGCCGGGGGCATCGATGTGCAGCGTCATGTTTTCACTGAACTGGTAGCTGTCATCGACCGCTACCGGCGGCGTATTGATACGGTGAACCATCAAGGAGACGGTAGCGGTAGCGGAGTAGTCGCTGCCATCATAGACCTGGTAGGTAAAGCTATCGCTGCCGGTGTAGTTGGCCGAGGGTATATAGGAGAAGGAGCCGTCGGCCTCGAGGGACAGCGTACCGTGGCCGACATTATCGACCAAAACAGCGGTCAGGCTGTCACCGTCGGTATCGGTATCATTGGCGAGCACGCCGGGAGCGGCCACGTCGAGCGATACGTTCTCGTCCGCGCTGTAGCTGTCCGGCGCCGCAACCGGCGGCGTATTACTGACCCCGCCGATATACACGGTAGCCCGGAGAGCGGTCTGGCGGGCGTCGAAATGAACATCGGAGGGGAAGGCGCTGGGGAAGGCCCCGTTTGTGTACGGATAGCTGGACCAGGCGTGGGAGTTGGGGGGAGCACCATTGTACATGAAGCTGACGGTCGCCCAGTTTTGCAGCTCGAACGTCAACCAGTAGTAGGTACCCCGGGTTACCGGCAGGTCCAGGCCGGAGATGGATACCCACCCATCGGCAACGTCAGTTTCTCCGGCATCGAGCAAGAGGGCGCCGGGTCCACCGTTATCATCGGCGTAGACACCGAGTCTGACCTTCTGAGGGATCGCGTAACTCTGGAACCATACTTCCAGTTTTGTCAGGGTGCCGGTGCCGGCGGTATTCTGATACCGTTCGGCATAGATCCAGTTCGGACCCAGGCCCCGGCTGCTGTTGCCCGCTTCGAGGCCGAACCAGCCTACCGTCTGCGCCGGCGCTTCATAGGCGCCCATATCGGCAACGGGGACGCCGTCACCGTCGCCGTCCAGCGGACGAGGGTTGCCATCGAGGTCCGCCGGAGGCGCCTGCGCGGTATCGGCGGCGTCAATACAGGGCGAGCCGGCCGCCAAGTGATAGTCACCGCCGGCGGGATCGATAAACAGAGGATCAGCGGATGTGTTGCCGGCGCCGGCTGTCGTGCCGGTCCCGATGCAGGAATACGTAGCCGCGGCGTCCGGAAGGTCCAGGGGCGTATTGCCCCAGACGATGTTGTTGACGATAGCGGTTTCCACTCCCTCCGTCACGATGCCGCCGTTGGTACCGTTGTTGACGATGGTATTGTTCACGATCCGGCCGTCGGAAACCTTGCGAAGATGGATACCCCCGAGCGCGTTGCCAGCGATGACATTGTTCGTGGCGGCACACTCGTAGACGCCATTGTTAGCAGAAGATATCCCCCACCCTTCGTTTCCCCGGATGTAATTTTTATCGATGCTTGCGCCGTATATGGAAATACCGTTCCCGGCATTACCGGAGACGATATTGCCCGCAATTAAGACGGGGCCTATGTCCGGCCGGTAGTCACTCATGGTTATCCCGTCATCATCATTATCGATTACCTGATTGTTTGAAACCACCCCGGAATACATCCGTATCCCGATGCCCGAGTTATCTTTCACGATATTGTCCGTGCAGCTGCCCAAGGCGATATAGATTCCGTCCCCGTTCCCGGTGACCTGATTGCCGGTTACGTCACAATCCGCGTATTCGGCGGTATCGATGCCTAGCCCGAGGTTGTTCGAGATCGTATTATCGTGCACGGCGAGAGAAAGCTGGTCGGTTTTAATTCCACCTCCGTTGTAGGAGATAATGTTGTGCTCGATGGTCGCACTCACGTTTGTACCGGCGTTATCACAAATGATCCCGTACCCCTCGTTTCCGGTTATCTCACTTGAAGTGACTACGGTTGTGGCGGTAGATTTGGTCTCTATTCCGTAACCATTATTACGGATCTTGTTATTGCCGATATGCACCTCTTTTCCAAAATGAACGAATATTCCATATGACGAAGCTCCCTCGATTATGTTGTTTTCCACAACAAGCAGACCGGAGCCTCGTGTGGAGTCCGATTCGATCCCGTAGTTATCGCCGATTATGTGGAAACCGCTGATACCACCCGAAGCTTGGTAGAAGTATACCGCGTGAAAGCCGCTGCCCTCGATGGTGGAAACGTATGTGGTCGGGTCATTATTCGAGAAATCCCCTGAGTACCCGCCGCTCAGGTACACATCCTTGTCCCGGATACCGGCGTTCGTGTAGTTACCGGCGGCAACATATACGGTCCCGCTATCGGCGACGGCGTCGATCCCGTCCTGGATAGCAGCGAAAGCATCCGTGCCGATGGTATGGCCGTACACCA
>CAYZAH010000710.1:0-2908 GCA_964475805.1 uncultured Pirellulales bacterium
ACGCCAACGGCGATAACGAATCCGGCTACGAACGACCACCAGGAAATGTAGAGGAACGGATCGCTGATCGTGAAAAGCTCGTCGGAGTACGCGTGAAGCAAGAGCGAAACGGCCAATCCTCCCACAAGGCCGAAAAGGCCGCCCCATTGGGTGGTCCGGCGCCAGAAAATTCCGAGCAGCAGCACGGCGAAGGTCGGCCCTTGGAAAAACGACAGATACGTCTGGATGGCCACGTAGATTCCTTCGTACCTGCTGCTGATCGGCGAAGTGATGACGCCCAGGATCAGCAGAACGACGGTGGATATCCGGCCGACAAACAGGTAGTGCTCATCCGACGCCTGTTTCTTGAGGAATCGCTGGTAGATGTCCTTGGTCCAGAGCGTAGCAGTGGAGTTGAGTGTGGAATCGATGCTGGACATCAGCCCGGCCAAGAGGGCTGCAAAAAGCAATCCCCCCAGCCCCGGCGGCATCAGCGAGCCGATCAACGTCGGAAACGCTTTGTCACCGTCTTCCAGACCCGGATGGACGACGCTGGCGATCAACCCGGGGAACAGGACCAGGATCGGGATGAACATCTTCAGGAACGCGCCCCAGATCATGCTCGCCTTGGCGTGCCATTCGTTCTTGGCGCCCAGACACCGCTGGACGACGGCCTGGTTGCCGATCATATAGGCGTTGGCCATGACAAAAGTCAGCCCGAAGAGTATTCCCGTCCAGGGAAAGGGTGTCTTCGTATCGACGGGCAGGATCAGGTGGAAGCGGTTCTGGTAGTCGCCCCCCATAGCCGCCATCTTCTCCACCAGCCCGTGCCAGCCTCCCACGTGGTAGAGGCCCAAGAAGACAACCGCGGCGCCTCCGACGAACATGATAATCATCTGCACCACGTCCGTCATGACCACGGCGGTCAATCCGCCGAAGAGCGTGTACACACCTACCACGACGGCCGTGACGATGATCGAAAACCACGTGTCCCAGCCCATCAGCGTGTGAAGGACCAGGGCGCTGGCCCAAAAGATGATTCCCAGATTGAAGGCGAAGAAGATAATCCAGTTTAGCGAGGCGATGACTCGGACGGCGTCGTTGTACCTTCGGCCCAGGTATTCGGGAATGGTATACAGCCCGGCCTTCCAAAAGTAGGGGACGAATATGAAGGCGGCTAACAACATCGCCGGCACGGAACCGATCCAGTCGAAGTTGCCCACGGCGATTCCAAAGCGATACGCCTGGCCGGAGACGGCGACGAAATCCTGTGCCCCGATATCGGAGACCACGATGGACATCCCGATGGCCCAGAAGGGCATCATTCTGCCCGCCAGGAAGTAGTCCTCGGAGGAGTGGACAAACTTCTTGAAGTAAAGGCCGAGCAGCATGATGCCGGCCATGTACACGATCACGACGAAATAATCGATTCCATGTAGCACAAGAACGTTCTCCTGATTCTAATCCGGCTGCAACAATAGCATAATTTCTCATTCCCGCAAGAGCAGATACGTGGATAACACCAATAATCAGTTAGTCTGGGTTATCATAGAAAAACTGTTCTACTCCGCTTTCTCCCCTTGGGCGGCCAGGCTGCGCTTGGCGCGAAAGAGCCGGTCCTCTGCCTGCTGCGCGTCGCCTGCCTCCCGATACGCTTCGCCTGCGCGCCGCAAAGTGAGCGCCATGTCGCGGTAGTGTTTCGCCTCTTGAAACAAGGCGGCCGCACGATCAAACGCCGCTGCCGCCTCGGCCGGGTCCCTTTCCAGCAAAAAGATGCTTCCTGCGAGTCGTTCCCTGGCGGCTAGTAGGGGGACATCGGTGACGTGATGCTGGTCCGCCTCAACCAGTGCCGTCTTGGCGCGCGCCGGGTCGGCCTGCTCACAGGCGATCGTCGCCTTCAACAGCGCGACCTGAAAGAGATCGTTTTCGTCGGGTGATGCCGACAGCACCTGGTCGGCCAGCGACTGCGCCTGCTCCAGTTTGCCTTGCCGTTCAGCGACCGTCGCCTCCAACAACAGCACATCGGCGGGATTGCTCCCGCTACGTTCGAACGCCGCCTTGGCCTCGGCCAGCAAGGCACTCGCCTGATCGAGTTGTCCCAGGATGATATGGCAGAGCGCGAGGTTGTAGGCGGTGTTGCCGATCTCTGTTGCGTCGTCCATAACGCGCGCCCGGTTCAGGGCCTTCCCGTAGAGATCGACGGCCTTGGCGGTCGCACCCTCTTCGAAGGCGGCTCGGGCGAGGTCGCTGGTCCGGGACAGCTCCTTGTCTTTACGGGGCGTGGTCGAAGTCGGCGAGGTGGCGCAGCCGACCAGCGTCAGAAGAGTCACGGCGATGCAAAGTCTTCTCATGGCATAACCTCGCTGGGCGGGATGCGTGTGTTCGGCTGGCGTTGCTCGATGTGGCTGCGGATCGGCCAGATTCTCTCGATCCCTTCGATCAGTCTTTCCAACTCGTACAACGTCTGCTGCGTCTGCAAAACCAACCCCGGGAGATCTTCGGCCTCTCCGGCCAGAGCCTCACTAACCGCAGACAGATGGGTGCCGGCAGCCTGCACGTCTTTCAGAATGGCTTGAAGTTGATCCATGGACGCGTTGCCTTTGTCAAGGAGAGTCTCCAAATCATTTGCGAGGGTGGGATCGGTCAGGAGCTTACCGGCTGTGCCTTTGCCTTGCTCGACGCCGGCGACAAGACCATCGAGGCGCGCGAAGAGTTGATCCAAGCGCTGCCGGGACTCGCCCAGATTCGTACCCAGCTTCGTCCATGCATCCGCGCCGCTACCCAGTTTCTCACCGAGCGTGGTCCATGTGTCGAAGCCTACGCTTAGCTTCGCCAAAACAGGCAAGACCGCACTGCGAACCTGTTCAATCGCGTCTTCCATCGTGCCCGGCAACTCCTTGCAGATGATGGAGGCATCCTTCTTGGGCAA
>CAYZAH010000711.1:0-2907 GCA_964475805.1 uncultured Pirellulales bacterium
AAACATCTGTCCTCTTTCCGCTGAAGCACAAGGACACCGATCCGCGAGATGCCGCGGGCGATCGGTACGGCCAGAAATGACTTGAAGCGCTCCTCGAAGATGCCGGGGAAGAACTTGAAATTCGGGCTGCGAGCGGCGTCCTTCTCACAGACGGGCCGCAGTTCTTTCATGGCAAGACCGGTTAGTCCCTGGCCCAGCTTGAGGCGGACTTTTCCCACCGACTCCGGGTTCAGGCCCCTCGTCGCGCTCAGGATCAGCTCGCGATTCTCGCTGTTGTAAAGGTACACCGAGCAAACGTCCGACTGCGTATGAGAGGCGACCATCTCCACCGTTTTGTCCAGCAGCGTCTGGATACTGGCACTTTCCCGGAAAAGATTGTTCAGCTCGCTGATGTCATAGAGAAGCTGTCTGTTGTCCATAGGCTACCCCAAAAACTCTCATGCTAATCTGCACCCGTCTGACCTGCTCATCAAATGCGGTACGGCGGGCCCAACTCTTGAACGGCATCATAGCCGGGCCGTGCAAGGATTACCATCCTTAATTCACCGCGTCCGTTCCGGCTATTGATACGGCGCGAGCACCGCGCGTGTTCTGTGAGAGCACGGCACGCCTCGCCTGTCGGGCAGATAATCTCTCGGCGTCTTTGACCGGCTGGGCGCCAGGCATTATAATCCGTCCGACAAGATAGTCGCCCTTGCATCGGTCATGTATGAAGAGATTTTGGATCGAACGACAACTTGCTACGCGCTATTTGAAGCTGACCCCGGCGACGGAAACGCTCATTCTCGCCGTGGTGGTCGGCATTCTCGGCGGTTTCGGTGCGCTGCTATTCAAGAAGCTGATCTTCTCGCTCCAGGACCTGATCTGGGCGACGCCGGACATGTCGCCGGAGTCGCTCCTGGGCGTCGCGTGGTATCGCCGGCTTCTGATGCCGGCCCTCGGCGGCGTCATCGTCGGTCCGATGATCTACTTCTTCGCGCGCGAAGCCCGCGGGCACGGCGTCCCCGAAGTGATGATCGCGGTCATCACACGCAATAGCGTCATCCGTCCCGTCGTTGTCCTGGTCAAGAGTCTCGCCTCGGCCATCAGTATCAGCACGGGCGGCTCGGTGGGCCGGGAAGGCCCCATCGTGCAAATCGGGGCGGCCATCGCCTCCACGGCGGGCCAATTGCTGCGCGTGCGTCCCGCCCGGCTCAAAACTCTCGTTGGTTGCGGTGTCTCCGCCGGCATCGCCGCGACGTTCAACGCCCCCATCGCCGGGACGTTGTTCTCCCTGGAACTGATCGTCTCGGACTTCGGCCTGACCTCATTCACGCCGATTCTCGTCTCAGCGGTCGCCGCCACGGCCATCACCCGGCACTTCCACGGGAATATCACCGAATTTGTCTTGCCTCAATTCGTCATGGTCTCTCACTGGGAATTCGGCCTTTATCTGATTCTCGGTCTGATCGCCGGCGGCGTTGGTTTCCTCTTCACGAAGTGCCTCTACGGCGCCGATGATCTGTTCGAGAAGACGAGAATTCCGCAGTGGGTTCGCCCGGCCTGCGGCGGACTCTTAGTCGGCCTGGCCGCCTTGGTCTATCCGCACATCATGGGCGTCGGCTACGACACGATCCGGGTGCTCTTCGACAGCCGGCTCACGCTCGGGATCATGCTGCTCCTGGTCGTCTTGAAGATTCTCGCAACGTCCGTGACCATCGGCTCGGGCGGCTCCGGCGGCATCTTCGCCCCGTCACTTTTCATCGGCGCGATGTTAGGCGGCGCCTTCGGCACCGTCGTCAACCGTCTTTTCCCCGATATGACCGCCTCGACGGGCGCATACGCTCTGGTCGGTATGGCGGCCGTCAATGGGGCGTGCACCCTGGCGCCGCTGTCGGCCATTATCATCCTTTTCGAGCTGACGAACGAGTACGGCATCATTCTGCCGCTGATGTTCACGGTCGTGATGGCCACGTTCGTCTCCAGGAAGCTCAGCCCAGAGTCCATCTATACCGAGAAGCTCCGCCGGCGCGGCATCCGGGCACACCACGGCGAGGACCTCAACATCCTCCGCGCCATCGCCGTCAAGGACGTGCTGCGCCACGACGAGGCCTCGATCCGCGAGAGCGCGCCGTTCGATTCGCTGGTCCGGCTGGCTCTGGAGGTGCATCGCAACGTCTTCTTCACGCTCGATGAAAGCGACCGGTTCACGGGCGTGATCTCCCTGCTGGACCTCAGGCACGTTCTCAGCCACCCGGAGGACCTAACCAGCGTTCATCAGATCACAGACTTCAAGCAGGATATCACGCCGCTGCTCGTCACGCAGTCTCTGGACGCGGTCGTGGACCGTTTCGCCGAAACCGGCTTCGACCGCCTGCCCGTCGTGGATGCAGAACAGCGGCTGGTCGGCTCGGTCATCATGAGTGATATCATGCGCCAGTACAGCCAGGAGGTAGCCAATCGTAATATCACCATCGAATTGGGCGCCCGGATTTCCGCCCACGACAAATCCCACATGCTGCACGTTGGCGGCGATACCATCGTGGCGGAAATCGAGGTCCCTCAGTGGATGGCGGGCAAGCAACTAAGCGACCTGATGTTGCGCTCGCGCTATCACGTGTCGGTATTCATCGTCAAGGAGCTGGTCGAGCATGGTGAGCCTCGCTTTGTCACGCCGAGCGCCGCCTACACCTTCCGTGAAGGTGACACCCTCCTCGTCAGCGGCGCTACCAAAAACATCGAAACCCTCAAAACGGCGCCCAAGGCTTGAGATTGACCGTCGACTAATGACGATTGACTATTTCGAGAGCAACCCAAATGTTACCGCGAACTATTGGAAAGCTTGTGGGCGTGCTCTTGGTATTCGCCTGCATAGCCGCAATGGAATTCTATATGCTTGGCCATAATGAAAAAGCGGACTTTGACTTC
>CAYZAH010000712.1:0-2904 GCA_964475805.1 uncultured Pirellulales bacterium
TCAGATTGCCGGCTTGAGCGACCATAACGGTCAGCTTCAGCATCAGATTAACGAGGTAAGTCAGCACCGGGACCAACTACAGAGCGAGCGTGACGAATTGTCTCAACGTCTCGACGGGGTAAATGGGGAACTTCAAGGTGCCAACGAGCGCCTGCAAGAAATGGCTCGGGAACGGGAGCGTGTCGAGTCTTACCTGCATAAGACGATGTCCCATCGATAGTTGGACGTCAGAGAAGGCTGGAAGAGCTCATCAGGGCTGATTTAGACCACATCTCGCGGTTCTTGTGAGTATCGGAGTAGAATCTCCTTCCCCGATACCCACTACAAAGTGTAGTAGTAAGTGTAGATCAGCATGGTCCTCGAGAAACAACACAAGGAACGATTTTCCACAAGCCTTTTAATTTCAAATATTTGTATAAATCGGGGTGATAGGATTCGAACCTACGGCCTCCTGCTCCCAAAGCAGGCGCTCTAGCCAAGCTGAGCTACACCCCGCTCATCAGGCCTCCCTTCCAAAAATCGGCGGCTCGGCCCATCTTGCTGAATATGATATAGGGGCCAACCTAAAAAATACAGAGAATTCGTGTGGTTGCCGATAAAAGATAAGATTTTCAGGATTTACTATTGACAAAGGACTCCAGGGGATTGACTATTGACATATCTGTCGGGCCTTCCTTGTCTAACCCAGGAGTCACCAGACTGGCAAAGAAGGAGTTGACTAATAACAAATGACTACTGGCCATTTCGTACGTGCTCAGCCGTCCGAGACGTGCTGACCTCTCGATAGCCAATAGTCGATGTTTCAGAAATCAATGCAGAAATGCCGTTATCAGCACTGATAAACGAGAGCTGGTGGGGGATTCTTTACATTCTTTTGGAAAGGTTGGAAGATGCGTACACTACGGAAAAGGTCGATCATTCTTATCTGCGTCGGATTTCTGGCTTGTTCCATTCAGGTTATTCAGCCAGCCGAGGCTGCCGAATCGAATCTGCCCGAGGATACAACCATGCGCCTGACAGTCAGCGAATTGCAGATCAAGGGCAATAGCCTGATATCGACGGCCGAAATCCTGGAATACATGCCGGAGATTTATAACGCCTCGGACCAGCCGGCCTCCCGAGCCGATAGCCAGTTTCTGTACGACCTGAGGCCAATCCGAGAAGTCGTCTCAAACCCGGGCCATCCCGTCGAGGTCTCATTAAGGACCATTCAGGGCCTGACGCAATATATCCTCTCTCTATACCAAAAGAACGACTATTCCGGCATCTATGTCTACGTTCCGGAAGGGGCGATCAAGAATGGTACGGAACTTGTCAATCAGATTCTGCCCATCCAGATCCTCGAGGCGCCCGTCACAACGATCCGAGTGAAATACTACGACGCGGACCGAAATGAGGTTGAACGGGGCCATCTCAGACGTTCCGTTCTCAAAAAATGGTCGCCCATCCAACGGGATAAGGTCGCCAGCCAGAAATCGCTGGATTATTTAGTCAATCTGCTGAATCTCGATCCTGACCGCAACGTCGCGGCGATTGTCTCCCGAGGCGCTGAGCCTAATACCCTGGCCATTGAATATGACGTCTATGAAGTGGACCCCTGGCATTACTTCATCCAGGTGGACAATTCCGGCACGAAGGACAGGCAATGGGCACCCCGAATCGGCCTTATCAATACTAATCTCCTGGGTTTCGATGATCGTTTCACGGCCCTGTATCAGGTTGATCTGGATTCATGGGACGATAATTACTCGCTTTTTGGAAGCTATGATTTTCCGGTTGCGGGGCCCCGGCTTCGCTTGAACGCCTACGGAGGATACAGCGAATTCAATATACATCCAGAAAGCGGGCCGATTGATTTTCTTGGGGGCGGTACATTTTATGGGGCCGTGCTGCGGTATAACCTTCTGCAGAGCAACGGATGGTTCTTCGACGTAAGCGGCTCATGGGGCCACGAGGAAAGCGACATCACGCCGACTCTGTTTCCTCAGTTCTTTGCCAGCGACATCGAATATGACCTGTGGGGCGTGGGAGCTAACCTACACCGCAGAAATGATATATCAACAACGTCCTTGGGCGCCAACATGGTTCAAAGTATGCGCACGTCCCCCCAAAGTCGATTTTGGGACACGGCGACCAGTACAGGAGCTCGTACAAATGCCGAATCTGACTTCGCTATCTATTACCTCACGGCCACCCACAGCCAATACCTGGACCAGAACAAGGTCCAGCAGTTGAGGCTGGCCGGCAGATGGATTGAGCCCACCGAACGATTGGTACCCGCCAAAATGACGTCTTTCGGCGGGATGTACTCAGTAAGAGGATATGACGAATATGAGATCGTTGCCGACGGCGGGATTTTGGCATCTGCTCAGTATGAATACGATCTGGTGAGGTACAGCCAGGCTGTCGAGCAGAAAGAAATCGGAAAAGAGGTCGACCTGAGAAAACTGGCTCCGCTGGCCTTCTTTGATTTCGGGCGGGCCTACGTAAAGAACCCGGTGGCTGGCGAGAGGGAGTATACGACACTCTACTCCGTAGGTCTCGGTCTGATATTCGAGATTGGTGAGAATTTCAGCGGCGCCCTGTATTACGGATATCCGCTTAAGAAAACGGAAGAAACACGCGTGGGCAAGGGCCGGCTAAACGCCAGCGCGATGCTGAAGTGGTAAGAGCCAGCAAGACCTTCGAGGGTAAACCTCAAGGCTGTAGTCGAGCGAGCGTCTCGTGGACGTCGGCCAGACTCGGATGGTGCGGATCATATACGCTTTCGAGCATGGCCAATGCCCTGTCGCAGAGTGGTCGTGCCTTGGAATACTCGCCCTGATCGATATAGACTTTCGCCAAGTCGTTAAGGGCCGTTGCCATGCGGTCGTTATGAGCATTTTCGGCGCTTTCGAGAATTTT
>CAYZAH010000713.1:0-2898 GCA_964475805.1 uncultured Pirellulales bacterium
AGTATTATGAAGAGACCTACATATATGAGTCACCACCCTTATAAAAAAGTTTTCCTGCTGCTTGTCGTCGTATGGTGTCGCTCCGCCCTAAGCTCGGCCAACGTCTCTTCCATCGAGAGTACCGGTATCAGAGCTCAGATCGTAGGAGAAGAAAAACTCGCAAGGATTTCCCTCGTGCCGGTCCGGCGATTCGAAGTTCGAATCAACGTGGAACCCGCGATTCCGGGGCAATCTATCACTATCCATGTAGACCTCGCCGGGACGGGACCGAATACCTGGCCGGCCGAAAATTTGTGTGTTTTGGACGAGACGGGGAAAGCAATCCCAATCCGCCGGAACGGTATCGAGTGGCATCGGTTCGACATGAGGGTGCCCGGCGTTCGCCGATCTTATATCATTCGTGCTGTCCCGCCGGACGATGTGGAGCCTGGTCCAAAATTGTCAACGGAGGCCGAACGGGCCGCATCGGACCCTGAGACGGGAGTCACCGTTTCGATCTGCAACTGGTACAACGGTCGAAAAGGAGCTCTGAGTATTCGGTTCGATGATTCTCATCCGACTCACCTCTCAAAGGTCATTCCGCTATTGGATGAGTTCGGTTTCAGAGGAACCTTCATGATTAATCCCGGCAACGCCGATTTCCAAAATCACCGGATGGAATGGGAGGCCTGTGCCCATACGGGTCGACACGAATTTGCCAACCACACACTCCATCACCGCGGGGCCGCTACGGAAGAAGAAATCGAACGCGAGATCGGCAAAGTCTCAGAGTATATCCGGGCGATCTTTCCCCAGCGGAGCAAGCTCGTCGCCCTCAACCGCGGCGGCGGTACATCGTGGACAACGCGAAAGCCCTTCGTTTATTATCTCCGCAAGTATCATCTCTTCCACGTCTCGGGGTCACTCGGTATGGACGATATTTACGGAAACCGTATTATGGCCTTAAGCCAACATCTAACGAAGCACATCGAACGAGCCGGCTGGTGCAGAATACATTTCCACTCCATTGGCGCCGGACTCGGAACGAGCGAGGCTAATTTCCTTGGCGAGATGCAATTGATCAAAAAGCACGAATCGGAGCTCTGGATCGCCGGCTTGGCCGATGCTTACAAGTACCTCCAGGAGAGAAATACCGCGAGACTTGCGATAGTTCGGCGTTCTACAGATTACATCGAATTGGAGCTTTCATGCAGGACTTCGGTGGAACTGTATGACCATCCTCTCACACTTCAGGCTGATTTGCCTAACGACTGGCCGGCCAAAAGTGTACGGGTTACACATGATGATAAAGATTCCGTTCCGATAGATGAATACGTTTCGGAACCGGGACGGAATTTCATTCGTTGGCATGTTCCACCCGTGAACGGGCGCTACAGACTCTACAAGAATCCTTTGAGGCAATGATCACGTCGGCTATTTTTCGCTCATTATATTGATATGATCGGAAATAATGCCCTTCCGAATGCTACGAACCGCCCTTGCGGGCCTCGCGGCGGCGGTCGGTTTCCTTGAGCAGGCGTTTGCGGAGCCGGATCGAGCCGGGGCAGATCTCGACAAGCTCGTCTTCCTGAATGTACTCCATCGCCAGTTCCAGGCTCATCTTTCTGGCCGGGCGGACTTTTGCAGCGTCATCTTTGCCGGCGGCCCGAATGTTGGTGAGCTGCTTGCCCCTGGCGACGTTCACGGGGATGTCGTTCTCCTTGCAGTGCTCGCCGACGACCTGGCCTTCGTAAACGTTCTCGCCCGGCTCGACAAAGAAGAATCCACGGTCGTAAAGCGCGTCCAGCGCATAAGCGGTCACCTGCCCCGTCGTCGTCGCAACCATGACGCCGGCCTTTCGCTGCGGTATGGTCCCTCGCATCGGCTCGTAGCGCTCGAAGGTATGGTGCATGATCGCCCTGCCCTGGGTCGCGTTCATCACCCGGGCGTGAAGGCCGAACAGCCCGCGCGACGGAATCATAAATTCCATGTGAATGAAGTCACTCGCTCCACTTTTCGCGTCCATTTTGACGATCTCGCTTCGCCTCTCACCCAAAAGGCTCATCACGGAATTCTGGCAATCCAGCGGGCAATCCACCACCAGCAATTCTATCGGCTCGTGACGCCGGTCTTCGACGACACGCAGAATGACGTTCGGTTTGCCAACGCAAACTTCATACCCTTCTCGCCGCATCGTCTCTAACAGAATCCCAAGATGCATCAGCCCCCTGCCCGACACATTGAATTCCTCGGGCGTCCGGCCCGGCTCCACTCTCAGGGCCACGTTCTGCTGGAGCTCCTTATTGAGCCTGTCCCCGATCTGCCGGCTCGTGACGTACTTTCCGTCTCTGCCCGCGAACGGCCCATCGTTGACCCTGAACGTCATCGTCATCGTCGGCTCGTCCACGGCGATCACCGCAAGCCTCGACGGCTTGTCCGCACAGGCAATCGTGTCACCAATCTCAATCGGATCGAGCCCCGATATCGCACAAATGTCACCCGCCTGGACGCTCGAAACCTGCTTTCGACCGAGCCCGTGGAATTGATGAATCTGTGCAATCCTTTGCTGTGTATGAAAGCCGTTTTTATCAATGACGGTGACTCTCTGGCCTTCGCTCACCTGTCCGGCGAAGACCCTGCCGATGGCAATCCGGCCGACGTAATCGGAATACTCCTGGCTCGTCACCAGGATTTGCAGCGGAGCGTCCGAGATCACCTGTGGGCTGGGGACATGGTGAATGATAGCCTCGAAAATCGCCTGCATGTTGTCGGTTTTCTCTTCGAGACGCGTCGTAGCCCACCCTTCCCGCGCCGAGGCATAAATCAAAGGAAAGTCGAGCGCCTCGGAATTCGCGTCAAGCTGAACGAGCAAGTCGAAAACCTCGTTGACAACGTCGTCCGGCCGACTGTTCGCGCGGT
>CAYZAH010000714.1:0-2896 GCA_964475805.1 uncultured Pirellulales bacterium
TGCCACAGCCATGACCATAAGAACACCTTGACGCCACGTGAAAAGCTTAGGTTGCTTCTTCTGTTCCATATCTCGTTCCGGGAACGCCGTGAATCAGACTCTTAGTGCGCTAGCGACAAATAGGCCGCATTCACTTGTTGGCCTCGTTCCTTTGTTAGCTTCTACCTGATACGGATATCTCCACCGAAGACCACAATGATAAGAATCGCATCGATGAGGGCTTGGGCAGCCGAAAACCAGTACGACGGAAGATTTAGTTTCATGAATCCGAGCAGTAGGACGATCCAAAGAGCGATGCAGAAAACGACGCCTTTGAATCCTAACTCGCTTCGGCCTATGAAGATGAGCGCCCAGAAGGCGGCAAATGGGAACAGCATCATTTCTCATTGTCTCCTGTACTCATGAGGCCAAGGCCGTTTCTCCTGTCGCTATGCCTTGCGCATGTCGTTCCGGCCCGGCCACAACGCCACCACTTCACTTAGTGTAGTCGATTTGCCGGGTCCGATGCAATTGTGGTAACTACGTATTTTTCTTTACTCGCCCCTCTCTGTGGGCCGCAACTGCGGGCTACTGAAGATATCTGAGCAGTCTGTGAGACTCGCGCCAAAGGCATCCGTGGCTCTGTTCGTCTCTCGTGCCTCGTGCCTCCCCTCGGCTTCACTCGGGGCAGGCTCGGTTCATCTTCTGACGGGCCTACGGGATGATGGGGAGCAAGAGGTTTGAATAACGAATATCGAGCATCGAATCCGCCTCAAGGGGCCCCGGATAAAGTATCAAGAGAGAATATCTTCATGAGGACCAGCCACCCCTATCTGCTAACCTGATACGTGGCTGTTCCTGTGTGTTCTGACAATTGTATGCTTGTTCCATTTGCACTTGCATGATTTATGTGCCATATTTTAAACTGGGAGGGTCTACTTATGGCGGAGCGTGAAAAACACCTTTTGGACAATATGGACGGCAGTGCGACATATTGGCAATACCTCCACAAAGCCGAAGAACACGATGGGCAACAAGTCTGTAAGCAGACAGGCGGACATGCCGCAGACGATTCAGGGATATTATTGTATGCTATTCTTTTCACAATAGGCTTTTTGGCCTTGCTGGTGATAACAACACTGCGGAATATTGTGTAATTTGTCTTCGCTGAAATAGAAGGAGGGAATCAAGCCTGATCTCTTTGTCCTTTGAAGCGGGCACGCTCGATTCCTATGTCAAGCCATTGGTTCTTTGAGAAAGAACTCCAACGCTTCTAAGAAGCACCTTGAGTCTTCTTGTGCACCTGTAAAATGGACGAACAGATCCGGGCGCATTGGCATCCCTACGCGACCGTACCGCCGCTTAGTGGCGTTTGCACTCTCCACGCCCCGGAAGGCCGGGCTAGGCGGTTGAGGCGAAAAGTACGTCAAATCCCCAAAAGGCTACTGCAGCGGGATAGCTGCGATGAAGATCTGGTTGACGGAAAAGCCGCCTCCTGGGTTGAGGTTCCGATTGAAAGCAATCCACTGACCGTTGGGTGCAACACAAAGAGCGTCGGGCGCATGGCCGGGATACAGCGATGGGTCCGTGATCCTCTCCGATTCTCCGAACTGCGCATCGCCCTCGATCACATTCGTGCGCCAAATCGAGTTGTCCGAAACGCAGTAGATGTAATCACCCGACGGGTCCCACCACGGCTTCGTCGCGCCGCCGGATAGCGAGGTGGCCTGGACCGGATCGCCACCGAGCGGGGAGATCAAGTATATCTGCCCGCCCCGCGTGAACGCAATTCGGGAGCCATCCAAACTGCACCGAACAATCCCGCCGCAGTCCGAGTCGCTCCAGGTCAGTCTTCGCTGCACCGTGCCCAGCGGCGGCATCGGAAAGCTCGTCTCCGTCCCCTCGAGCGGTCCATCCGGCCCGGCGACCGTGATGTCCTCGGGGATATCGACAATGTAAACCTCCTTGCGGGCCGCACCGGCGCTGTTCACCGTTCTTCCGATGAAGGCACGCGCGCGTTGCCAGGTCCCGTCCTCTTTTTGATAGCCGTTCTCGCCGACCCAGGAATCGTCGGACGCCTGGTAGATGTCATCGCTTCCCGGCGCGATCTCGGCTCGAAGCTTGACTTTCGCCACCAGCACGGTGAAACCGACCCCACTCTGATTTCCAAGAGCATCATCCACGTCGACCGGTATCCCCAGTTTGGTCACACCGATCGTTCGGAGGTCCTTGCCCAGCCTCGCCATAATCTGGTCGTTGTAGGTGAAACCAATCCATTGGCCGTCTCCGCTGGGTTCATGGCGATGCGTTCCGCCGCGAAGCGCGCCGGGCGTGAAGGGCGCGGTCACGTCTCGGGCATCGGAGATCACATAATCGGAACTGCCCACGGTGCCGTCGGTAGGGCTGACCATCGCGCCGAAGCGAGCGGTTCCACCATATTGCACACCGTCGATGCCGCGAATGGCGATCACCGTGTCTCCCGTCGGGAAGTAACTCACGGCTGCGGCGCCAGGGCCGAACCCGTTGATGGGATTGGGATTGGGCGCCGTGTAGACGGTAACGATCTCCTCCGTTTGGATATTGACTTTCTCAAGCGTCAAAGTGTTTCCAATTCCGCCAGAAAAAGCCCTCGTATCGTAAGCAATCCAGCGACAGTCGGGAGACCAGTTAAGGTTGTTGTCCAGTTGGTGATTCCTGTCACCATCGAAAGTCAATTGTCTCTCCTCTGTGGTCGGGGCTATTGCGATGAAGATCTGGTTGACGGAAAAACCGCCTCCCGGGTTCAACTTGCGGTTGAAAGCAATCCATCGGCCGTTGGGTGCAACACAAAGAGCATCGGGCGCATGGCCGGGATACAGCGACGGGTCCGTGATCCTCTCCGATTCTCCGAACTGCGCATCGCCCTCGATCACATTCG
>CAYZAH010000715.1:0-2893 GCA_964475805.1 uncultured Pirellulales bacterium
TCCGGCCAACGCTATATAATGGAGACAGTTAGCGCGGGATTGGCACTTTTTGACTATGACGGCGATGGGGACATCGACGTTTATTTTCTCAACGGTGCACCACTTCAGGGTACCAAGGTCGACAACGTTCCGAAGAACGCGTTGTATCGAAACGAGGGCGGCTGGAAATTCACGGACGTGACTGAAAAAGCGGGCGTAGGCGACTGCGGGTACGGTCTTGGAGTGACCGTCGGTGATTACGATAATGATGGAGACCCGGATCTTTACTTAAACAACTACGGGCCGAATGTTCTCTACCGCAATAATGGTGACGGCACGTTCACCGATGTGACAAAGAAGGCCGGTGTGGACAATGGATTTCAGGTGGGGGCAGGGACCTGCTTTCTCGATATGGACAAAGATGGCGATCTGGATCTTTACGTTTCGATCTACCTGGACTTCTCTTATGAAAAACACGTCCTGACTACGACGAGGGGATTCCCCGTCTATGCCAATCCCCGTTTCTACAAACCCATGCCCGATGTTCTGTACCGCAACAATGGCGACGGGACGTTCACCGACGTCAGTGAAGCCTCGGGCGTGGGCCAGCACGCCGGTTGGGGCATGGGAATTGTGTGCGGCGACTACGATAATGACGGCGACACGGATGTTTTCATTGGGAACGACGTCGGAGAGAATTTTCTCTATGAGAACGACGGCACCGGCAAGTTCGAAGAGGTGGGACTCATGGCCGGCACCGCCTACGACCTCCAGGGGGATGAGCAAGGAAGCATGGGCGTCGATTGTGGTGACTACGACAACGATGGGTTCCTGGATTTCTACGTGACGTCATATCAGGGACAGTTGGCCACCCTTTACAGGAATCTGGGCAACGGAATGTTCGAGGACGTCACGCTGCTGACCGGCGCGGGAGCCGGGACTCTTCCCTGTGTGACGTGGGGCAACAGTTTTGTTGATTTTGACAACGACGGAGACCGCGACATCTTTATTGCGTGCGGCCATCTCCAAGACAACGTCGAAGAATTTGACGATACGACCTCTTATGCGGCACGAAATACCCTCCTAATGAATACCGGTGATGGAAAATTCACCGACGTGTCGGACAGTAGCGGCGATGGCATGAAAGTCAAGCTGAGCAGCCGGGGCGCAGCCTTCGACGATTTGGACAACGACGGTGACGTGGACGTAGTCATACTGAACTCTCGTCGCGAACCGACAATCTTGAGGAATGACTCACCTTCGAAAAGCCATTGGTTGCAGGTCCGGTTGAGAGGCACAAAGACGAACCGAGATGGGGTAGGGGCGCACGTCAGAGTAGTGTCGGGAGATTTGACGCTCCTCGATGAAGTTCACAGTGGTCGGGGATACCAGAGTCATTACGGCTCGCGGCTTTATTTCGGATTGGGCGGTCGGGACAAGATTGACCGGGTAGAGGTCCGTTGGATCGGAGGCAGTACGGACGTGTTTGAGAACGTGGCCGTCGATCAGCTCATCACTCTGACCGAGGGCAGCTCAAAAACCGGCTCCAAATGATTCTGATTTGAGAGGAGCCTTCAGCGGGAGAGGATGTACGTGGCCGTTTCTTATCTCTCCAAGGCTGACTGAACGTGAATTTGTTCCGAGCGAGTCCCACGTGATGTCCCCCGTGACTCCGTGCCAGGGAGAAAGCTCCCTTACCGCATCGCCTATACGCGCCCGATTGAGTCCGGCTTTCCGTATGGCCGCGATCAACAGATGAACGCTATCATACGTATGTGCGGCAAGGTAATCGGGCTGTCTTGCAAAACGGGATACGAATTTCTTTTCAAAACGGTCCGATCTTTTGCCGGGCACGTACAGCAAAGGAAAGATGATTCCGTCAGCGGTCTTGCCTGCGGCTTGCAGAAAACGCCGCTGCCCAACACATGGGCCGCAGAAAATAGAGCCTTTGAATCCCTTTTCTCGGATGGTTCGGATCAATTGTGCGCTCTGGGGCGCTGAGGCAATCAAGACAAGAGCATGCACCTCGGTGTTCACAACGGTTCGCACAAGCCCGGCGTTGTCTTTTTGCCTGGGATCGAATTCTATGTGGTACGAGGGAGACAATTTTAGTTCGGTCAGAGATTTAGCTAACTCCCGAGCGAAAAGGTGAGAGTCGTGGTCTATGGCTGATACCAGAAGAAAAGGCTCTTTCCCGACATGCGAAGCGATGGCCCGGGCCAATATCGGCGCTTGCAGGTGATCGGCGGGTAAGCATGAGAACATCCAAGGTACGTTGGCCAGATTCACCGTTTTGTCCGTGCTGCCGGGACTAAGCAACGGAAGGCGGGCTTTCGCGACGACTTGCTCAGCCAGGTGCGTCGACGGCCCGTCGATTCCCCCAATCACGGCCCACACCTTCTGCGTGTAAACCATGCGCGTCACCGCCGTGATTCCCGAGCCCCAGGGATTGCCCGACCAGCCCGGAACCAGCCTGAACGGCAGCCCGTTGTATCCGCCCGCCCGATTCGCCTCCTCGACGGCTAGGCACGCCGCACACCACATGTCACCTCCGTCGGGATCGGAATCCGTGGAAGGCCCGAAGTACCCTATCAGCACCTCTTTGACGTCGATAGGAGCGGACGCTTCGCGTCCGGGCCCCGCGTAATTCGTTTGGTGGGTACGCGCATCGAAAAACGGCTCGTGGGACGAGTGTTTTGGGGGATTCTTCTCTCCCGCCCATGTCAGGCCGGGTAGAACCAAGAGCACTAAGAATATTTTGGAAGTCTTAAGCATGTGCTTTTATTTCTGCATCTTTCCGGAGGTCAGCGGTGCTGAACAGTTGCCACCGGTTGATGGACTTTATCCCGGGGAGGAGTGTAGTCACGCGGCATTTGGAGATCGTCTCTGGAGTAGAAATTCCATTGCCCGTTCT
>CAYZAH010000716.1:0-2886 GCA_964475805.1 uncultured Pirellulales bacterium
AATTTAAGGCATGACCCCTCGTGCGAACGGTACAATCCGAGCTTTCGCCAGCTTTTGCACGTCGCCTACAAGGTCGCCGCCGAGATGGGGGATCGTTTCATCGGTGCGCTCGATACCTATGAAGACATCATCGCACAAAACGTGAGCGAGAATATCTTCGAGCGGCACATACAGCCCGTTTTTATGGAACGCCCTCAAGCCAGAGATCGCAGAAGATCTTAAGGTCGAAGATATCGACGAGGCCGGACTGGTCAACGTCGGTGCCTTCGCAATAGTAGTTGGCTGTATTGCACCGGCTGTCGAGCCAGTGCGAGGCGAAGAACGCAAAGTCGATGAAGTCGACGCCATCCGGGCAGAGGAAGTCCGTCGCCGGGATCTGCCAGAGCAGCACGGGGTAGTTCATGCCCTCGCATATTGTCCAGGTGCCCCAGAAGTCCCAGCCCACGTCAGAATAGGTGCTGATGATTTGCATCTCGGCGGTTGTCTTGCCTATGCCGCCGGAACTGGTTGGCTGGCCGCTGGTTTCGGTGTTCCATACACACTGTATAACGTTCCCCAGGACTCTGACGAAACCCGTCAGGCCGCCGACATATTGGCGCCCCGAGACGCTCCCTGTCGAATAGGATTTGTTAGCCCGTCCGCGTTCCACCTGCCCGACCAGACCGCCGACGTACGTGTCGCCGCCGACGTCGCCGGTGGCGTAGCAATTGTTTACCACGGCTGTCTCGTCCCCGGTCTTGCCAGCGAAGCCGCCAACGTCCAAAGTGCCCGTGACATTCGCCCTCGAATAGGACGTGTTGATGGTGCTGTCGAGAACCAGTCCAACGAGTCCGCCGACGTATGAATCGCCGGCAACGATCCCGGTCGAGCCGCAATTGACGATCCTGCCCGTGCTTGTACCGACGAGGCCTCCGATATCGTCGTCCCCCAAGACATCGACGTTCTTGGCAGTGCAATTGGTGATCGTGCCCGAATCCAGATAACCTGCGAGCGCGCCGATGTCGCTTCCTTGCGCGAAGACTATGGGGTCAACCAATTTCAAGTTCTTGACCTGGCCGCCCACGTACCCGAAAAGTCCGATGTAGCGATCGCGCGTTGAGTTCAGGTCCAGATTGGAGATGGCGCAGTCGTTGCCGTCGAAGACGCCGCTGAAGGATTCGGCCCTCGACGTACCGATGACGTTGTACGCCGCCTCGCCAAGCTCACTCAGGTCGATATCGGCGATGAGCTTGAATTGCCTGCTCCAGTGGCTGGGTGTGGCGCCAATGGCATTGAACTGCGCCGCCGTCTCGATGAGAAAAGGACTGCTCTGCGTCCCGCTACCCCCCGCGTACTGGGCCTCAGCCGGCAAGGCCAAAAGGCACAGAATCACCAGCAAGAACAACGGTACTTCGTGGAGCTTTGAAAGACATAGAGTCTTTTGTAGACAGCACATAGTTGCCCTCCTTCAGGAAACACATGGGCCGGTTTATACTACTTCTCCTTTGAGTATACCTCTTTTCGATGTCGCGGTCAAGGAAGTTCTGGCTGAGAGACGCCCGGCTGCGGTCCGGGCCTGAAAAGGCACATCATGAATGTTGCGACGCCGAGCAGATAGCCGACGCCGAACAGCCACGGATAGAAGTATGAGGCGTAGTCCGGCTCGGTGATATGCACACCGGCGATCACGAAAGACTCAACCACAATCACCGCGGACAGCGCGAAGCCGAGCCAGCCCGAGGAGGTCACTTTGATGGGCCAACTGAAGGAATCGCAGCAGAGGATGATGACGGCGAAGGCGAACATTGTCACTGAGACGAGAACGGGGTAAAGGACCGGCGAGGCCCACGTGAGCGGTATGAGGAACAGGATGTCCCAATCCATGACGGAGGCGGGCCAGTCGAGAAGGGCCTTCAGCCAGACGTAATAGAAAATGTCCCAAATGGCAAAGATGACCAGAAAATAGGCCACGCGCTGCCGGCGATTCCGGCCGAACAGCCAGGCGCCGGTGAAGATCAGGACAATCGTCGCGGCTTCTCTGCCGATTTCAGTGAGCAGAATCCGCAGGGACGAGGGAGTCTTGCCGAACACGATCATGGGAAATGTGAATCCGCCCGGATGGAAGATCTCCCGCAAGTAGACCACAACGGCGGCTTCGATGTACCCGAAGGCAATGCTGAAGACGATGGCGATGCCTAACCTTTTGAGCGTGGTCGTCAAAGGCTCGGGAGAAAGTTCCACCGCTCTGGCGGTCGCGCGCATGGTCTCATACCTTTTCTAATTCTTCGAGTATCGCCGGAATGATCTTGTCCTCCGGAACGACGGCGATGCGCCGGCCGCCGCGATAGAGGAAGGCCTTGTTCCGGGCGGCGCAGATAGCCAGCTCGGCGTCAGCGGCTTCGCCTGGCCCGTTGACCACACAGCCCATCACGGCCACGCGCAGCGGCCTGTCGAGTCCGCGCAGAGCCTTGTCGACGCGGCGCGCCAGCTTGACGACGTCGATCTCGGCCCGGCCACACGTTGGGCATACGATCAGCTCCGGATTCAGGCGTTCCTGGAGACCGAGTGCATCGAGAATCTGCCGGGCGATCCGAACCTCCTCGACGGGATCGCCGGCGGCGCTGACGCGAATTGTGTCGCCAATACCCTCCGCCAGAAGCGTGCCCAACGCAACAGCGGAAGGGATGGCTGCGTCTTCGGGCAGGCCGGCGTGAGTTAAACCGAGGTGGAGAGGATAATCGAACGTCTCGGCCATCCGACGGTTAATCTCGATGGTCCGAACGACATCGCTGCTTTTGGCACTGAGAACCAGCCGGGTGAAACCGCGGCTCTCGAACAGGCGAACGTACTTTTTCATCTCCCGCAACATGAGGGCCACGCGCCTTTCGACCGGGACTTCCTGTTGCT
>CAYZAH010000717.1:0-2883 GCA_964475805.1 uncultured Pirellulales bacterium
GCCCGCCCGACCTGGCTCGCCAAGTGTCAAGAGCAGCTTGCCCTCGGGCGTGTATTTGCGAATCGTCTGGCTCTTGATGTTGGCCGCCCAGACGTTTCCCGCCGGGCCGATCCTGATGAAATGCGCGCCGTTGGAGTCCTCGACGGTCCAGGTGCGAAGTAATGAGCCATCGGTCTTATACACCCGTACAGCCGGGTCGGTGCGCGTGAAGACGTAGATATGGTCCTCGCTATCTACTGTGACGCCGGGCGTCTGGTCCCACCCAAAGTCATCCGGTTTCTGAGGCCACGTAGAGTCAATAACATAGTGCGCCATGGCGCCGCCCGAGCCACTCGTTTGAAACGGCTCGCATCCCTGGCTGAGTACCATCACGAAGAGTGCGATGGCAACGAGAACGCTGGAAATCGAACGCATCAGACTTTGCTCCCTTCCGTCTGTCCGGCCTGCCACAACTGCGCGGTCAGGCTTCGATCAGATTCCACAAGTGATTCAGCGATTCGATGGTCTTGGCCAGCTTCGCCTCGTCCGGCATCTTGCGAAGCTCCTGATCGAACGGCTCGCACTCAACGGGGCCGTCATAGCCGATCTTTACCAGCGCGTTCACAAAGCCTTTCAGGTCGATGACTCCCGTGGTCGCCGGCAGCCGGCGCCGGTTGTCGCGCTGCTCGTCGATAGGGACGTCCGGCGGGGCGTCGTTGACGTGAACGTGGACGATGTTTTTGTTGGATAGCTGAAGCAACTCGTCCACGGTCCCGTGCGAGGTGTACCAGTGCCAGCTATCCATCAGAAGCCCTACGTTTGGCGTGCCGATGGCCTCGACCAGCTCCATCGCGCCGAACTGGGTGCAAAGGAACGGAAAGCGGTTTCGCGCCCGCGACGTGCGAGGCCCGACGAATTCCAGACCCAGCCTGATCCCGTTGTCGTTGAGCACGTTGGCCACCTCGCGGAAGCGTCGTTTGTGCCGCTCGAAGTTTTGAAGATACGTCAGCTCACCGTCGCCCGGTGTGATCCACGTCGCCACACGAGTTACGCCCATCTGCCTGAGAATATCCGCCTGTCGAGGCAGCTTCGCGAGATCGCTTCTGAATCGGTCCTCATCTCGACGAAAGTCAACCGACAGACCAGCAGCGCCGTAGCGAATACTCTTTTCCTTCATCAAAGCGACCCAGTCGCGAATCTCCGAGGCGGACTTGTTCTCGAATTCGCCCGGATTCGGGGCGATGCCCTCGAAGCCGAATTTGATCGCGTAGTCCAGGGCTTGTCGCTGATTGGCCCTCAAGCCGATGTGACCGCCCGAGAGATTCTTGAAGAATTTGACGCGGCTACTCGACTGCGCCGCCTGCGCTAGCGGGTTGCCTAAGTGCAACGCCGCCGCCGTGGCGATAGCGGTTCGGCAAAACATTCGCCTTGAAATCAGCTTTGATTGCTCGCCCTTTCGTTCGGCCATGATCTTTTCTCCTTCCGGTCAGAGATTCTCACTATGTCACATCAGCCATCCTTCCCGGCATCGAACGCGGATGAGTGCGTCTGCCTGGGGGCAGCCGACGGCCCTGAGCATCCTGGCGTCCCACCTGAGCTTCTCACCCGTTCGCAGCGCGACGTTGCACAGCAGAGCCGCTTCGGTCAGGGCGCCCGAATAATCGAAGTTGCAGGTGGTCGGTCCACCCGTCTTGCAGGCTTCGGCCCACTCGCGATGATGGCCGATGGAGTCCGGGATGAACGGCTCGGGCGGCTGGAAGTCGGCGTACTTGTCCTCGGGCAGCAGTTGGTGCTTGTTGTAGTCGGCGATGAGCATCCCCTTGTCCCCGATGAACAGCACGGCGCTGTTCCACTGCGGGATATTGTTTTCTTTCACCAGCTTCGGATAGCCGCCGCCGTTGTACCAGGTCAGCGTCACGGGCGGCAGGTCGCCACGTGCGGGATATTCCTGCTTGGCAATGGTCCAGCGCGCCGTGCTCTCGGGATGAACGGGGCCTTCGGCCTCGATGCTGGTCGGATGACGCAATTTCAGCGCCCAGAACGCCAGATCGCAATAGTGACAGAAGAAGTCGCCCAATTGGCCGTTGGCGAAGTTCCACCAGTAGCGCCATTTGAACGGAGCGTACGCCGGATTGTAGGGCCGATAGGCGGCCGGTCCCAACCACAGATCCCAATCGAGCGTCTTCGGCACAGGCGGACGATCCGTCGGCGCGTCCGGCTGAGACATGTCTGTCGGCGTGGGCGGTCCGTCGAATTTCGCGCCCAGCCACACGTGGACCTCTCGGATCTCGCCGATCGCGTCCGTCTGGACAAGCTCCACGGTCCGGCGGTAGTTCGTCCCGGCGTGAATCTGCGTGCCCATCTGCGTGACGAGCCTCTTCATGTGCGCCATCTCGGCCATCGCGCGGGCCTCGTAAACACTGCGGGTGAGCGGTTTTTCGCAGTAGCAATGCTTGCCGAGCTTCATGGCCATCATGCCGGCCGGAGCGTGCGAATGATCGGGCGTGCCGACGACCACCGCGTCTATGTTATTATGAATTTTATCGAGCATCTTGCGATAATCCGTATATTTCGCGGCCTGTGGATATTGCTCAAATGTCTTCGCCGCGTGTGCGTCGTCCACGTCGCACAACGCCACGATATTCTCGCTGGCCCCAACCCCGTTAACGTCCGCGGCCCCGCGCCCCCCGACGCCGATACATGCCACGTCCAGCTTCGAGTTAGCCTGCGTCCCCCGTACCAACCGGCTGTCAGCCAAAATAACAAGACTTGCCCCGCTCCAGGCGGCGCTCCGCAAAAAACTACGACGAGTCAATGGTCTGTTCATCGTTCATTACTCCTTCTCAAACAGTAGTAAGTTCCAGATTGTCGTGCCGTGCACCTACCCGCATCATACCAAGCCTT
>CAYZAH010000718.1:0-2880 GCA_964475805.1 uncultured Pirellulales bacterium
GGCGGCGTTCCGCTGACCGATGCCGTTTTCGCTGCGCCCGTCGTGGCTGATGGCCGCGCTTACGTCGTGGACGGATCGGGAGTGGTCTTCTGCATCGACGCGTCCACTCTGCGCGTTCTGTGGAAGTTCGATACGGGTGACGATAGAACCAACTGCAATAATGTGTCATCACCAGCTATCGCCGGACGCCATCTTCACGTGGGAACGATGGCGGGCCTGTACTTCGTGCTGGACAGGGTCAGCGGAAACGTCGTCAAAGAGATCAGTTGTGGTGAGCCGATCTTGGCGGCGCCGATAGTGGCGAACGACCGCGTGTATTTCGCTACGTTGGGCTCGCGCGTTTATGCTCTGAAGCCGGACGGGACAATTTGTTGGACGTGGGATTACGTCAAGGAGATCCTCAAGTTTGACGGTGATCGCTGGAGCGGTCAAGACTGGCTTGGACATAATGCTGGGCGGGTGACGTGGCGCAACCAGTTCTGTTGTTCCAGCAACATCGTTGCGGACGGCAAGACACTTGTCATCCCAGCGGGCGGCTCGGCGGTTTGCCTGGAAGACGTGGGCGGCAAAGCCGAGCTTCGCGGCATGGCGACGGTGCCGGCCTACGCCGGCTCAGAGAAGCCCGGCACGTTCGGGTTGAGTATCGACGAGAACGGTCGGCTGTACCGTCAGTGGCACCGACGAGATAATACCGGTCGCGTCGAGATCATACCGCTATATGACAAACAGGCGAAGGTGACCTACGTCCCCGGCACGTTGACCGAGATCAATCGGCCCGGCTCGCTGAGCTTCTGTTCGGTTAGCATTCGTGGGAAGGACGTTTACCGATGTCGTCCGGAAGAGAATTTCGGGTTCTGCAAACATTCTCCCGGAATGGAAAAGGCGCAATATCTCGGCGGCTATCCGTCCATCGCCTCACCGATTCTTCTGCGGGACGTCGGCGTTTACGGGGGACTGGATGGTCGTCTGTACGTTGTCCCGCTATCCGGCGACGGCCCCGTGTGGTCGTTCAAGACGGCTTTCGGCAAAGCGATCTCTGCTCCCGTCGCCGTCTGCGATGGTCGCATTTATTTCGGTTGCGAAGATGGGTATCTGTACGTTTTGGGACCGGATGGCAAAGCACCTCTGCCAACAAAAGACCTTCAACTTCAGAAGATCAGAAGCCCATTAACAGGCAAGCGTGCTAATCCGAAGTATGACTGGTTCACCAACTTCGCCAACTTCGCCAGCACAAATGCAAACGATCAGGGGCTTGAGCCTCCGTTGAAGATCAAGTGGATTCGACGTTATGAGGGCACCTTCAAGCACATTCCCGTCTGCGGTGGCGGGCGGATGTACACGCATACGGCGGAAGGTCAGATCTTCGCCGTCGAGCAGGAAACGGGCCGACTTCTATGGCGACAATACTGGCCCGGGGTGCACGCGTCTTTCACGGGACCGCTTTACTACCGGGAGCGACTTCTCGTCCCGCAAGCTGGTCTGCGACAATCCCTCATGCGCTGCCTCAATGCGGCCACGGGTGAACTGCTCTGGGAGGCTCCCTTTACCGGTTCGCCAAGCTGGAGCCGTCAGCAACCACCGGTTATCTACAAGAATCTGGCTATCTACTCCTACGGCTCGGGCAAATACGCGCCGCAAGGGACGGAAAAAGCATACGTGCACAAAGGCGAGCCGGTCAAAGCCGAAGGCGGGGCTGAGATCATGAGCTGGATTTACGGGCACAACAATCCTTACTATCCCCGCGATAACAAACCTTTCATTCACGCCTGGAATTTCGACACTGGCAAGGAAGCCTGGACGATTGACTTTTCACAGTTCGGCTCCGGCGGCAACGATTCCGGTGTATGTCTGATGAATGATACGCTCTATTATTCGACCTTCTTCGGATATGCTTCGAGAACGAAGGCCGGCCGGCCCAAATCGAAAGGTCTGACGGCCGCCATCGATCCGGAGACGGGCCAGGTTCTTTGGCTGACCACGAAGTATTACGTGACAGCCGGCTGTACGATCTCGGCGGAGAATGGGCGTCTGTACTTGGGAGGATACAACCCACCCGATGAGAAAACGAACAATCGCTACGTGGCGTGCCTCGATGCTGAGAGCGGCTCGTTGGTTTGGCGGTCGGAGCCGGTCGGGAAGGCCGTCAACGTTGTGACGATAGGACCGGACTTCGTTTTCGTGCACGGTTCGACAGGCCAGCCGAGCAACGTTATCGACAAGGCTACAGGAAAGATTCGATCCACTTTCGATCAGCACTATGCGTGCACGCGATTTACTTTCTCTGAACCGTATCTGCTCGGCCCCAACATGGATCTGATTGACACCTCGGATAGTGACAAAGTGGTCTCCTCCGGCCCATGCGTTGACGCGAGAGAGTGCGTTGGGGCGGTCGTATCGAACGGTCGCCTGTTCTACACCTCGCAGGCGAACGGTCTGCAAGTCTCGATGGTTTATGGAGCCGAGGCGGGATCCTCGTCGGTGGCGAGGATAATCGATCGAAAGGATTGACTCTCAATGAGTTGTTTGGCGAGGAGGGCGTATCCTTGCGCGACCGGATGGCTGGCGTCGCGGTAGACTTCGCTGGGCAAAGGCGGGGGCATGAAGTAGGCCACGTTGTTTTGTTGGAGCCAGTCCGCAATGCCACGCTTCATCTGCTGATAGACGTTGTAGCTCTCCGTTTTCAGCATGTGTTCATTGAAGGGGCCAACCAGGACGAATACGGTATTGCCTCTTGCTCTTAGCATCTGGACGGTCTGGCGGAAGAAGTTCCATTGTACGGACGTCTCAAGCTCGACCCAGTCAAAGTCCTGTTGGGGTATGCCCTTTTCGGTCCACGACGCATTCTCCTGGAGTTTGCTATTTTCCGAAGCCGGAAGCCCG
>CAYZAH010000719.1:0-2879 GCA_964475805.1 uncultured Pirellulales bacterium
AAGCCGTCGACGCCCCTTCCCAGACGTAATCGATCTCTCCGTCAATCACAGGAGCCGGCAGAGCGTAGCCGACTTCCATATCAAGCTTTTCGAGTCCTTTCATGGCAGCCAGGACTTCGAGTTTGGTCAGTGCCTTATTGTAGATACGCGCGTCGCTCAATGACCCCCGCCAATTTTCGCCCTCAGCATTCTCGTTGTCCCCGCCCATGAAAAGCGGCTGAGGAAAGTCCAAAGCTTGTGTAATCGTTCCTGTGTTGGATGCAACGCCGTTACGGTAATAGGTCAACTGATCCCCCGTTTTCACGACCGCGTGGTGGAGCCAAACATCGGCGGGAATATCGTCATACTCCAGGTTGTCGTCGCCATTGCCATTCATGTGCCATTCGAACTTGGTCGGTGTGAATTTAATGAACTGCCGCGGCACAAAGTCGACGGCATTCTCATCCTTTCGGTTGCCGAAAATGATATCATTGGTGCTCGTATTGCCGGCGTCCTGCTTGGCCCAAAAGACCCAGGTAAAGTCGTTGGTTAATGTCATTTGAGGAATGCTGCCGGCGCGAACATAAGCACCGGTAGCCTCGCCGTTAAAGCTGATGACCGTGCCCAATACCGGGTCGTCAATCCAAACCGAGCCGTCCAGCCCCAGACCGCCGGTCGGGTTGTTGATCGTGCCGTCATTGCCGTTGCCGGACACGTCAACAACGATTTCCCCGGCGCCTTCGTTCAAAGGCCACTGCCCGATAAGATTGGGATCGGCCGCTTTTGCTCCGCCGGCCAAAACCAGGCTGAGCACAAAAACAAATGAAAACAAATAAATCAATTTCTTACACATGATAGTCCTCCTGTTAGAAAGTTTTCATGGAATCGGTCAACAAGCGTCCTTACGTCTCATCACATACTGTCTCTGCTCAGGTTAGATGTTTTGGGATGTGACCACCTCCTTTCCTGAAAAACGCGCTACGAATCGTTCACTTGGTTGTGAGATCCCTGAGTCCGATGGATGCAATTCCAACGGTCCCAATTTTCCTTACGCGACGCAACGTCCCCTGGAAAACTCCTGAAACTGTCAAGGCACTCCCTTGTTGGCGGTGTGTAAAGCCACAAACACCCGCCAATCCGCCTTGACTCAAGGAGGCTTGGTATATGCACACAATTGACCGGTATCATTTATACCACCTTGTGCGCCTTTTCGTCAAGAAAAATCTCCCCTGGAACAGCATGGGGCGCAAGCTTTCGGATCTGACGGCTTCTGCGTCTGACACATCCCACCGCACAAAGGATAATGAGACCGCAACCAGGACAGCTTCTCGTTGTGGCTACAGAGATCTTGGTGCTTGACTTTGAGCTTTTCGCGGATGGTCGCGTCAAAACTCAGAGCGGATTGAATCTCCCGGCCCAATGAATTGGGGCCTATACCGAATGAATCAGTATAGGCCCCGAATTGATCCTAAACCGTTGGTTCACGACCTGGCCCGCATACATGATGCCCTGCTACGGCCAGAACGCTGCCCAAGCCACATAGCAACATTGTCAAGCCGCCATCACAGACCTGCGATCTCGTCCAGCGACAGCGCTCTCGTATACAGGCGGAACTCGTCCATCAGCCCCGTGAAGGGTCTGGCGTCGTCGATGTTCTTGCCCACGCGGGCACCCATGTCCCAGTCTCCGGCTATATCGGCTGGACTTGCAACGTCCATCTCCGAAACCTGCTCGCCGTTGATCGTCAGGGCCGCCTTGGCGGACGCCTCATCATAGGTTCCTGCAAAATGCTCCCATTCGCCCCACGTGACAACTCCTGCACGGATGTCGAACATCGTCGTGCCGCCGTAGGAGCGAAGCAGCCATCTGAATGTGCCGTCGCTGCGCGCTTCCGGATGAACCACCCAGGTCTGGTCGGACGCTCTGGCATTGAAGATCGCGTGATGATCGCCTGTATTCTCACACTTGATCCAGGCAGCCAGCGTCATACCGGTTGTCGGGATATCTTCGGCGGCCACGTTTGGACCGTCCAGATCGAGATAACCGCCGTTTGCAAATTTGCCCGCTCCGGCCATCATACCCTCGGCGTCCGCTGAGATGTCGCCGACGACAAGACCGTCATTGCCGTTGCCGGACTGATCCGCGACGATGTCGCTGACTTCGTCGAAGGTATAGTAAATCGACAGAGACGAATCTCCGGCGGCCGCCCGCTCGCCCGAAAGGTAGAGAACCTCGTCGTCCGACAAAGCACGATTATAGATCGCGACCTCGTCGATCATTCCATTCAAGGGCCGGCTGCCCGCCGGGCTATCTCCGAGATATAGAGGATTAGCGGCTGAAACCGGGACCTCGTTCATATCCCAGACTTCCCATGCCCCATTCAAGAAGAGCTTTCGCTGCGTTCCAGTAGCCACAAAGGCGACATAGTTCCAGGAATCCAGTACGGCGGCTGCGCTGGAGTTCACGAATTCGCCGCCGGCGCTGAGGGTGACTAAATAGCCGTCCGCAACTCGGAGATACATTTTATATCCAGCATCGGCGCCGCCCGTACCGTCTGACTTATCGACGATTCGCGGATAGTTGCTGCTTCCGGGTCCAATCGGATAGACCCAGGCCCCGATCGTCAGCGGGCCGGTAATATCCAGGCTCGGATTGTTCCCGCAATCGACGTGATCATCTACACCGTTGAATTCAAGCGCACCATCTATTTGGCCGTCTACCCACTGCGGATCGCCCGCGAGTGTGCCGTCATTGCCGTTGCCGGATGCGTCGATGGCGTCGCCATCAAGCGGATAGAGTGCGACCAGACCATCGGTGCCCGGATCGACCGGCTCGGGAATGTCGGCCAGAAGGGCCGTACCCCATTGAGAAGCGTCATTCCAGCCTTCGATGGGGGAGAA
>CAYZAH010000720.1:0-2876 GCA_964475805.1 uncultured Pirellulales bacterium
TTATGTCGTTTAGAGACGTTTACTGTCAGGATAGGGCTATTGACGTTTTGCAGCGGGCGTTTGGGCTGGACCGGTGGGCGCACGCTTATATTTTCGGCGGGCGGGAAGGGGTCGGGAAGTTCAAGACGGCCCGCGAGTGGGCCAAGCTGCTGCTGTGCAAAAAGCCCGTTGTGGAAGAGGGGATTGCCGAGGGTTGCGGCCAGTGCGAATCATGCCGGCTCTTCGAAGCGGGCTCGCATCCGGACTTCAATCACGTTCATAAAGAACTGCTGGAATTCACCGAGAATGGAAAAGGCAAGACGACGCCCGTCGATCTGCCGATTGACGTCATTCGGGAATTTCTCATTGCGAAGGTATCGCGGCGGCCAACGCTTTCGCAAAGGAAGGTTTTTGTCATCAGCGAAGCGGAAAAGCTCAACGCCGCCTCGCAAAACTGCCTGCTCAAGGTCCTCGAGGAGCCGCCCGCCTATTGCTGCATTGTGCTGCTGTGCACCCGCCTGGAGCAACTCTTGCCGACGACTCGGTCACGGTGCCAGATCGTCCGGTTTAGGCCTATCGACGAAGAGAGAATTGTCGAGAAACTAAGAGACGTGGGCCTCGAAAAGAACCAGGCGCAATACTTCGCCCGCCTGGCGGAAGGCAGCCTGGGCACGGCTTGTCAGTGGGCGGAGCTTGAGTTAGCCGAGGCCAACCTGTACAAGACCAAGACGTGGTTAGTGGACTCGCTGGCCCGCTATGAACTTGCCGACGCCCTGAACCTGGCCGAGCAGCTTCTCGTAGAAAGCAAGAGAATAGGTAGTATTTGGGGAGGCATAGATAAGGCCAGGAGCAAGACGGATATCAATCGAAGGGCTTTGCGGACGCTTGTTCGCATCATTATGTCAGCATTACAGGACGTAATGAAGCAAGGGATCATTCCAACTGTCGAAATTGTAAATTTCGATCAGGGAGGGCCAATAGAGAGGCTGGGGGAGCGGTTCGGTGCAGAGCAAGCGGCCGAGAGAATCTGCGAGGGCTACCGCATGCTAGGCTGGATCGACTCCAGCGTTAATGAAAAGCTTATTTTCGAGCAGTTCTTGTTAAGTATGGCCGGCTCTGATACAATCCGGGTTTCGCAATAGCGTCGCCCGACAAGATGAATAATCCAGGTAGGTTCAAATGACAAAAGACGGAGAACCGAAGACCAAGCAGGTTCGGAATAAGAAATACATGCTGGTTCGGTACGGGCGGATGGGCATGCTCGCGCTTTTTGAGCACCACGAGAATACGGTGCCGAAGGTGGAAACGCGCGTGGTCGTCAAGACCGGCAGGGGCATCGAGCTGGGCCATCTTGTGGGTCGGCTCACGTGCTATCGGGGCGGCCAATTCCGCCTAAGCGAGGAGCAGATCAAAGAGTATTTCGGCGGCGACGACGTTGACGTCTGCCAAAACCAAGCCGGCAAGTTCATCCGCTATGCGACCGCCGCCGACATCAGCGAAGAACGGCATTTGTGGAAGATCGCGCACGAAGAGATGGAATGCTGCCAGCGTTTCGTCAAGGAAATGAAATTGCCGATGAAGATCGTCGATGCCGAGCACGTCTTCGGCGGTGAGCGCATCATCTTCTATTTTATGTCGGACGGACGGGTGGATTTTCGGGAGCTCGTCAAGAAAATCGCACAGGAATACCAGACGCGAATCGAGATGCGCCAGATCGGCTCGCGCGACGAGGCCAAACTCCTCGGCGACGTCGAAAGCTGCGGCCAACAGTGCTGTTGCCAGCGCTTTCTCAAGCACTTGAAGCCCGTGAATATGCGGATGGCGAAGATGCAGAAAGCGACGCTCGACCCAGCCAAAATCTCCGGATATTGCGGCCGACTGAAATGCTGCCTGCGGTACGAGGACAAGACCTATGTCGAGCTCAAGAGGCAGTTGCCGAAGAAGAATACCAGGGTAAAAACCCAACAGGGAATAGGCAAGATCGTCGATGCTCAAATATTGACCCAGCTTGTGATGGTCGAGTACGAGGGTGGCGATCGAGGCGTCGTTGGACTGGAAGAAATCGAGATACTTCCTCCGTCCGCAGCACGGGATGAGAAGAAAGAAGATACCCCGAACAAGAAGAACGAGCGCAAGCCTCGATCAAAAGAGTAGCCATATTCGGCGCGGCTTTGTTCAGCAGGGAGAAAATATGCCTCGTAGAATCGTCGTGACGTCGGCTTTGCCTTACGCCAATGGCCCGATACACCTGGGTCATTTAGTGGAATATCTCCAAACGGATATCTGGGTGCGCTTCCAGAAGATGTGCGGCAACGAATGTCTCTATTTCTGCGCCGATGACACGCACGGCACGCCTATTATGATCAGCGCCCGGACAACCGGCATCAGTCCTGAAGAGCTCATAGGGAAGATGCACAAGGAGCACAAGGCGGACTTTGACGGCTTTCACATCGAGTTTGATAATTACTACTCGACCCATTCGCCGGAAAACAAATACTTCAGTGAGCTTATCTTCAATCGCCTGAAGGAAGCCGGCTCCATCGTCACGCGAGACGTGGAACAGGCGTATTGCGAGAACTGCAAGATGTCCCTGCCGGACCGATTCGTGCGTGGCACGTGTCCGCGCTGCAAGGCGGAGCATCAGTACGGTGATTCGTGCGAGGTATGCGGCGGTACGTACCGGCCTTCCGATCTGATCAATCCTTACTGCGCGACCTGCGGGACCACGCCCGTCTTGAAGACGTCCGAGCACTATTTCTTTAAGCTCGCCGATTATGAGCAGCCGCTCCGCGACCTCATTGCCGAGGGACACACACAGAAATCCGTGGCGAACAAGCTCGATGAGTGGTTCAAGGCGGGCTTGAAAGACTGGGACATATCCCGCGACGGACCCTATT
>CAYZAH010000721.1:0-2872 GCA_964475805.1 uncultured Pirellulales bacterium
GGGCGGCCGCTATCACCTGGTGATCGCCCTGGGAACGCGAAAAGCCAGCCGACTATACGCTGGGACTGTCGTTGCGAGTTATGTGTGTATTCTCGGAGGCGTGATCTCGAATCTCATGCCCGCCTTGAGCCTCATTGCTCTGCTCTCAATACCCTTTGCATGGAAGGCTATCCGAACCACTTTCAAGTATCATGACAATGTGCAGAACCTGATCCCCGCCCTCAGAGACAACGTCATCACGATTCTGACCACGGATGCCCTGTTGGCCTTGGCCTATTTCCTGAGCTGATGGAGATTCAAGCCTGCTACGAGTTGCGACCGATCCTCTCCACCTCCGACCAGACACGCAGGAAGTTCTCGGCGCAAATCTTACTGATGTCTTCCTCCGTGTATCCTTTCTTCAGCAGTTCGTCGATCAGGTTGGGGTAGCAGGAAACATCTTCCAAACCGTTGGGCAGATTATCACCCACCCCGTCATAGTCGGAACCCAAACCCACGTGCTCGATCCCCACCAATTGGACAACGTGGTCGATATTCGCCACGACGTCGGAAATGTCCGCACCGCTTAGCGGATGCGCCTTCGCGTATTCCTCCACGTATTTCTCTTGTTCATCACCCTTCAAGTTGCGCGCCTCAATATGTTTCATGACGTGCTTTCTTCGCTCTTCGAATTGCTTGTTGGTCCGGCCGTTCACGAACATTGCGCCGAAATTCACTTGCATCACGCCACGCTTTTGGGCCAGGAGCTTTATCATCTCGTCGCTCATGTTGCGCTCGCATCCCGGCGTGAAATGTCGGCAGGCCGAGTGCGTCGCTGCCACGGGGGCTTCCGAGAATTCCATGATCTGATAGAACGTGTCATCCGAGACGTGCGAGACGTCCACGATCATCCCTACACGATTCATTTCGGACACAAGCTGCTTGCCGAAAGGACTCAGGCCATGCCATCTCCTTTCCAGGTCGAACGAGGAATCGCAAATGTGATTGTTCTTGGAATGGGCGGGCGTGATGTAGCGAACGCCGCGATCGTAGAAATGTCTCACGTTGTCAAGATTGCCCTCGATAGGCGCGCCGTTCTCGATTCCGATCGCAATAGATACTTGGCCGGAACCGAACTGTTCTCTCACGTCTGCGACGGACCTGGCCAAAACGAACTGCTCCGGCCAACGCTGAGCGAAACCTTCGATCAGGTCGATCGTCTCATTGGCAAAGGCGTAAGCTCCTCCCTCCTCTTCGTATTCGGCAGGAACATAAGCCGCCATGAAGACGGCGTTAAGCCCTCCTTCCATCGCCCTCGGATAGTCGAAGTCGCCCTTGGGCGTTCTCGTCGAAATATCCTCCATCTTCTTTTGCAGGCGGTAAGGCACGTCCTGATGAGTATCGATAATGATACATTTCTGAGCTAATTCCTTCGCGTTCATGGCTTACCTGCTCTTTCCTCTACGATCCTCTCCATCGCCGCCAACGACGACAAATAAACTCCGTTCGAGTAGTTCTCCAGCATCTTCGCGGCAGCCGTCTTGTCGCTGGCATATACCCGCCGAGCAGCTTCTTCAACCGGGATATGAATCGTGATAGCGTTTCTCTCGATTTGTTCCGCTTGTGCCCCGACGCCATCGATGATCCGGGGCGAAGCCCCACTCATTTTGTGATAGAAATTCGAGAATGTCCAAAATGCCTCAAGGACGTCCGTTCCAAAAGGACGGTTCACTTTCTCATCATAGAAACGATTCGACGGCCTGCGCGAGTCCGAGCGGAATCCCGCGGGAAAATCGGAGATGCCAAAGTGAAAAGGAATGTAAAACGACGTCCCGGGCGGAGCCAGGCACACCCAGTAGACAATACCGATATCCAACGGCATGTCCTTTCGCAATTGAGCCACGAAGCTCGTCTGAGTCCCGCCGCCGCAAATCGGCCAGCTATCTTTGTATGGATCGCCACCAGGTAATGAAAGCTGGGTCGTCGTTCCCCTGAAGTCGTGGCGCAGGACCGTCATGATCTGAACCACATCGACCTTGCCTCGCGGCACAACAGAAAACGGCAAGGACCGATCAGCAAGAACCGGTTTGGCTGAGACATATCTCAAACCGCTGCACTGTCTGCCAAGGTTGGACGGATTCGTCGCCGATTGGGGATTCGAGTAAGCGGCAGCAAAGTCAAACGGCCCATCTTCCTTGGGATCATACCACCCTCTCGTTTTGGCGTATTCGATGATGTCGTCTGACGCCAAAAAATGATCTTTGTCCGACAGATCCACCCGTCGTATCGTATAGGTGTTCGCGACCATTGCCACTTCGTCGTCATCCACACGCTGGGCCAGCCAATGCTTCCCGTTGACCACGCAAAAGAGCCAGCCCTCTTCGGGATCGCAGATGACGTAGGTCCGGCCGGAGTCTACGTAGCCGAAACGCTCCACCAGTTTTCCCGCCAGGAGGACGCCTTCTCTCGCCGTCCTGGCCCGCTGGGCAACCAGACGCCGCAACATGAAGCCGATACCGCCATCTGTGATGGCCGGCCGATCCTCCCGCGAAGGGCAATTGTCGGAGGTGACGGTAACGCCCCATTCATTGATGTAGCTGTCGGAATAGTGCATACCCGGCATTTCCGACCATATATACGCCCAGGTCTGCTCAGCTTGCTCCAATTGCCCGCCGTTGAGCAGGATCACTTTCTCCCCCGGGGCATGTTTCTGACGCGCGACCTTGTGATGGTTCACGATCTGCGGAGCTCCATCGTCCTCGTTATGAGCTACGATCACGTATCCATCGGCCGAGACCTTCTTACCTACAACGATGGAAAAGCACCCCTTAGACGATGTCGCCGGTATGCAGGCTGCGAGGGACAATAGGACCAGGATTGATCTTCTTCTTAT
>CAYZAH010000722.1:0-2869 GCA_964475805.1 uncultured Pirellulales bacterium
CCACTGGACGCCTTCAGGCGGCGTGTAGGTCGTCGCGGTTTGTCGGCCTCGATAGACGCCCGCAGTATCGGCTGCGTCGGCATCAGTGACGGCGTTCTTATCCATGCCAAAATAGACATCATGCTGGGAAGCATTGTCACCGGCCGACCAGCTTAGCGGCGTCGCCATATCGATATCAGGTGTCGATCCGTTGGTCGGACTCGGTCCCCAGGCTAAGAGCGGATCGCCTCGCATCACATCCGCGATCTCCTCGGCGGACAAGACACGGTCATAAATGCGAACGTCGTCGATCTGACCGTTCCAGAATTCAGCAGCGTCGTTTACCTGACGCCCGATATGGGCACGGCCCAGAGTCGTATTCCAGCTCTTCGCTTCCGAAGCCACTTGAGCACCATCGGCGTAGAGAGTGGCCCTTGTTCCATCATAAGTCAAGCTGATGTGGTGCCAAACACCCACTTCCCAGAAACCGCTGATAAAAACATCGTCGCCGTAACCGCCGCCGTAGAGATCGGTGCCGGTCATACCGATGAACGTAGCCAGGCCCGTACCCGCCGAGCCATAGGTTGCGATCCAACGCCATCCGCTGGCGACGGAGTTCGTCCTGCCCTATCCGGTCATAGTACGCGGGGCCGCCCCCGCCGGCAAGTCCGAAGTGCTCGTGAAATTGACGTAGTCACCGCTCCCGTCAAAATCCAAAGCACCGCCGTCATAGCCGACTACCCACTGCGGATCGCCCACGAGCGTGCCGTGATGTCCGTGACCGGACCAGTCCAACACAATCGTGCCCTGGCCCTCGTCCAGCTTCCACCAGCACAGGAGATTCGGATCCTTAATGGTTACGTTAGGTCGAGTCTTGAAGCTCCAGACGTCACCCTTGTACGTGGCTGCGCCGTCGAATTCGTCAACTCGCCAATAATAGGTCGTACCCAACTCAAGAGCGCCGGGGACATACGTCGTAATCGCCACGGGCAGGCCTTGAGTAGCGTTGTCAACCTCGTCAAAGCTGTCACCGAAATACACTGTGTGAAGTTTCGCGCCATGCCCCGGCGTCCAGCTTAGAGTTGGATTCGGATTGATGTACCTGGCCCCGTCAGCCGGGCTTGGATTGTAAGCTTTCTTAGGTGGAATGGAAAAGCTCCAGACGGGACCTTTCCACGGGCTTTCAGGATTAGCGTCGTTGACCTCGTCAACGCGCCAGTAGTAAGTTGTGCCGGGCACGAGGCCGTCCGGGTAAGGATATCCCGGAAAACCGGCAACAAGAAAAGCCATAGCCTGGTTGCCTCGGAACGTATCACCCGCGCCATCGTTCACATCGTCAAAGCTCTCACCCAAATAGACATTGTGCGAGACGGCAAAATCTCCGGCATTCCACGACAGCGTAACCCAGGTGTCAGTATAGATGGCGCCATCCTTGGGACTTGGATGCCGGGCATATGGATTGCCGCTGGCAACGAATTTGACATACCAGTTGTTGATCCATTCACTAATCACCTCGCCGCGCGGATCATCGTCTTGGCTGGCGGTCTGGAAGAAAATGCCGATGCGACCATCGGTCACCGAATTGTGGAGAATAATGGGATCCGCTCTGTTTTTGTCGGCTGCCAGAGCAAGGATCAGCTCCGCTGACCAATCGTTTGTAAGGGCATCGAGGTGGATAGCGCGGTCCGTGGAGAAATTGGTCAGCGACGGAGTGTACAAATGCCCTTCGGCTGTCACCGTGACAGGTGTATCATCGTCCCACATGTCCATGCTGGGAATGTCCATGATATTGGGGAGCGCCGCCGTGCCATTGGTGCCGGCGCTATTGACGACGTAGAAGATCCAGTCACCCGTATTGATAATACAATTCCCGTCATCCAGGAACAATTCGATGATGGAGCCATCAGGCTGCGCATTGCCAGCCGGATAGATTGTATCCGGGCACTGTCCACAGAGAATTAGGAGGTCCGAAGAACCGTCACCCGTGTGGTCTTTCACCCACTCTGCAAGAGCATCCTGCTCACTGGCGGTGAATCTCTGCACGTCGACGGCTGTCACGTTGTCGACAATTTCTTGCATTTCGCGGTCGGCCGCAGCTTGCGACCACCAGTTCGCCTGCGTGGAAATCGCTATGTCGGAAGCCGTAACCACCGGGCAAAACACAAACGCAACGATGAGTACCAACATTGACTTCTTCATTGTTTCCTCCTTCTCTTGACGGGAAGCTGATAGGAGACTTCGCTCCGGCCACATGCCAGAGGATTCGAGAATGCTCGCGGTTTCATTCTTATTACACCTCATCCCTACCATGCCCGGACCACTTCGCCCCGGCATGGCATCGCCTCTCTTGAATTCGAGTGTGTAAGGACTCCACCTGTTTCGGATAATACTACCAACAGAGTTGTCCGCTTGTCAAGCCAAATCTTACGATATTATCCGACCCTGTGCGCAACCGCAGTAAGAGACAGCGAAGTGAGTGCACAGCTACCTCTGTTTTCGGATAATGAACATCGACACTTGTGAAAAAAGTCCGGAGAAAGGATCAAATCGCCCTCGACTCCGTCTGCCTGGCGCCCGGTTCTCATTTGCAATGGCTGCGATTATCATCTATCATATACACGCACACAAGAGATCGTAGTGCCTGTAGTACTCAGCGTTTTATGGGAATGAGGTGAATCAACGATGAGACAAGAAAGAAGACTCGCGGTCAAACGTCTAAACCGTGTATTTGCTTTCTCCACAGTTTTGTTCTGTCTCGGTACGTTCTGTTCTGGCTCTACATTTAAGAGCCAATGGGAAGGGACCTTCGATCGAGTCTGGCTCGGTCAGGAATACTGGGCGAATCCAATGGAGGACTGGTGCGTAAGCGATGGACGATTGGAATGTACCA
>CAYZAH010000723.1:0-2867 GCA_964475805.1 uncultured Pirellulales bacterium
GGCATGAGCGGCGGCATGGGCGGCTACGGCGGCGGCATGGGCATGAGCGGCGGCATGGGCGGCTATGGCGGCGGCATGGGCATGATGGGCGGCAGCATGATGGGACAGTACATCGCCCAGGACCTGACGTACCTCATCGAGGATGCCACCGGGTACCAGAATTGGGCCGACACCAGCGACACGGGCGAAGGAGGAACAATAACGCCTTATCCGAGTCAGTCGCCCAAGAAACTCGCGGTTCTGGCCACGCACGAAGTCCACACGCAAATCGAAGCCCTGTTGGCGGCCCTTCGCAAGGCCTTAGGTTATCAAGTCTCTATCGAGGCGAGATTCCTGGTCGTCAGCGAAAACTACCTCCATGACGTCGGCCTGGACGTCGATTTTACGATCAACGCCGGAACACGGTGGGGTACGATTACTGTCGAGCAAGACTCTGCGCTTGCTGCAAAAGGACAGGCCACTCAGGTTCCTTTGAGCCTGGGAGGGATTGGTGCAGCCGCCAACATTTCGGGCGGTTATGGTTCGATACTGGATGATTTGCAGGTATCTTTCCTTTTGCGAGCGACTGACGCGCATAGAGACTCGAAGCAGTTGACGGCACCGATTGCCAGCGTTCTAAGCGGCGAAGGGGCCAATTTCAGCATTAGCAGGCAGTTTTACCTGGCCTTGCCCCCGATTCAGGGAGGGGGCACCACTACGACGGGTGCGGCGACCGGCACGACAACGAACACGGGCACAAGCAACGTGCCACAGTATATGCTGGTGCCATCCGGGAGCAATTTGAACATTACACCGGTTATCACCCACGACAAGAAGAACGTATTGCTCAACATCGTTACCACGCAAACGCAGTTCCTCGGAATTCGAACCAGCAAACTTGAATATCCTGTCATCAACGCCACGGGCGGCGAGGATGTTGTAACCTACGATGTCCAGCTTCCCGAGACGGAGAACACGTCGGTCATGACGCGTGTCAGCGTACCCGACGGCGGGACCTTACTGCTGGGAGGCCAGAAGATAACGGAAGTGGTGGAAATGGAAGCGGGCGTGCCGATCTTGGGCAAGATACCTCTGCTTGGAAGACTGTTCAGCAACCGAAGTACGGTTAAGGACAACAGGATACTGTTGATTCTTGTGAAACCCACGATTTTGCTGCAGGACGAACGTGAAGCGGAGGCCATGGCCGCATTGGAGAAACAGTCGTAGACTTCATGTGACAAGGGTGCTTTGTGATCGTTCCCTCATTTTTGCCGGATGCAATGTACGGCTGTACTATGCTGGAGATTCTCAGACTATGGACAGTTTCCTAAACGATGATAATCCTCTTTTCAGAGCGCAGAGAATGAGACAGAAGATTCTGCTTGGCCTGCTGGTTTTATTGTCGATGTGTGGTCTTGCCGGAGCAACGGACATTTCACCGTCCGCACCCGGTAACCTCTTTGAATATGGCGCGATGCCCTACAAGCCAAATGAACTGCTTGTTCGCTTTGTGGACACGGACTTGGAACGGGTACAAAGCCAATCAGCGGGGCCGTGGTCGCTACGCACCGTAAGGAGCATGGTCTCTGATTCAATCGTGCCCGGGTCGGCGATTGAGAAGGAATACGACAAGATTGAGCCGGGCCTGGTATCCGTTCGCTTGCCGGAAGGCACGAGCGTTTTGGACGCCTTCATCCAGTTCAATCTCTCGTCGAATGTCGAATATGCCGAGCCGAATTACAAGTACAAACTGTTTCGTACTCCCAATGACCCCCGTTTTGCCGAGCAATGGGCGTTGAACAACACGGGCCAGACCGGCGGCACAGACGACGCCGACATCGATGCGACTGAGGCATGGGACATCAATACGGGCAATCCTGATATCATCGTGGCCATCGCGGACACGGGCATTGACTACAAACACCCCGACCTGGCCGCCAACATGTGGGTCAATCCGGGAGAAATCCCGGACAACGGCATTGACGACGACGGCAACGGCTACATCGATGACGTGTACGGCTATGACTTCGCCGGCGCCAGCAATACAGACCCGAGCGACGGCGACAGCAATCCCGACGATTTTTACTTCCACGGTACACACGCGGCGGGAATCGTCGGCGCGGTAGGTAACAATAGTACAGGCGTCAGCGGCGTCTGTTGGAACGTCAAGCTGATGGCCCTGAAGGTCTTCGCCGATGATCTCTACACGGACGCCGAAGTATTCGCCAGCGACGCCGTGGCCGCCATCGAGTATGCCGTTGACAATGGCGCCAAGATTATTAACGCCTCCTGGGGAGGTGATTTCTATTCACAAACGCTTTACGACGCAATCAGACGTGCCGGCGACGAGGGTGTGCTTTTCATCGCCGCCGCGGGCAACGACGGCCGCAACAACGACGCCATTCCCGTCTATCCGGCCAACTTTGATCTCGAAAACATCATTACGGTCATGGCCACGGATCAGAATGACGTGGCGTCGAACTTCTCCAACTATGGAGCGACGTCCGTGGACGTAGCCGCGCCGGGAACGCACATATTGAGCACTACGCCAACGGTTCAACAATTCCCGATGATCGTCTTCCAGGTCGCCACAAACTATGACTTCCTGGACGGGACCTCGATGTCTGCGCCAATGGTCGCGGGTGAATGCGCGATGATCTGGTCGCAATATCCGGCTTTGCCCGCCAGCCTGGTCAAGGGCGTTGTGCTGAAGACCTGTGATCCGGTGCTGGATACGAGCCGTTGTCTGGCCGGTGGTCGTATCAATCTGAACAATGCACTAACGGTTATTCCCGAGGGAACGCTGGGCCTCTTCCTGAACATGAAAGTCGATACCAACGATCCGAACAATCTCTACTCCACGATACAGGCGGCGATCAATGCCGCTG
>CAYZAH010000724.1:0-2866 GCA_964475805.1 uncultured Pirellulales bacterium
TACCAAACCGGCTCCGGCAAAGACACCCACCACTACAACATCTCATTCTTCATTCTGCACCTCGCCATGGTCTTCCCGGAGCTCGTCATCGGCCCGGAAGGCTTCTTCTCGAAGATCGCCCAGGCCATCGGCTATGACGACATCGACTTCGAGTCCCATGAATTTTCGCGCCGGTTCTGTGTGCGGAGCAAGGACAAGAAATTCGCTTACGACGTATGCAACGCCCGCATGATCGAATATCTCTTGTCGAACACCGATCTGACGATGGAGATAGAAGGCGACGTGCTGGCGGTCTCGTTCGAGCGCCGGCTCGCGCCGGAGTTGATCGAACCGAACTTGAACCGACTCATCACGGTCCGGTCGCTGATGCCGGACTATCTGTTTTCAGGGAGGTAATTATGCCGGTCGTGCTGATTGTCGTCGCGGCTGTAGTTCTTTTGCCGGTCCTCTACGTTATTTTGACGTACAACACTTTGGTGGCGCTGCGCAACCACATCCGCGATGCGTGGGGGAATATCGATACGGAATTGAAGCGGCGCTACGACCTGATCCCCAACCTGGTGGCGACAGTCAAAGGCTATGCGGCCCACGAAAAGGAGGTTTTCGAGCGCATTACTCAATTGCGCGCCGAGTGTCTCGCCAACAAGGGCGCTATTCGCGAGCAGGCGGCCAGCGAGAGCCAGTTGGTCGCCGCTCTGGAGAGACTTCTGGCGGTTGTGGAGAATTACCCGCAGTTAAAGGCGGATAAGAATTTCCTGGCGCTCCAGCACGAACTGGTGAATACCGAGGACCGCATCCAGGCGGCGCGCCGGTTCTTCAACGGGAACGTGCGCGATTACCGCAACAAATGCGAGACGTTCCCGAGCAACATCATCGCCGGGACGTTCGGCTTCGAGCCGCAGGATTATTTCAGTGTGCGCCCGTCCGTCCGCGAGGTGCCGGACGCGGATTTCGGCTAAGCCGAGGCATAGCCAAGCTATGCGCCCTGGCTGTGACGGAGCCCCATTAAACAAAGGCACTATTGGCTTGACGTGGGGTATTCAATCTGGTATCTTCATAGATGTAGTGGTGTTGAAACAAAGCCCATTATCAATCGTTTTTCTCGAAGGAGGTGTATCATGTTCAAGAAATTGGCTTGTCTGACTTCTGTGGTTCTCGTACTCGCTGTCGCTGGTACAAACGTGGTCTTTGGCGGGACGGTATGGGAGACCAGAATCACCAATGGCAATGACGACGCTGAAGAAAATGTGGCCAGCGGCGGCATAGACTTAAGCAGCAGCGATCTCGAGCTGCTCGATGACGGCGGCTTGCAGGTCGTTGGTATCCGCTTCGAGGATATCCCCATTCCAAAGGGCGCTATCATCGACGCGGCCTATGTCGAGTTCACGTGCGACGAGACAAAAAGCGGCACGCTGCCCGTCAGCCTTCTCATCGAGGGTCAAGAAAACGCCAATTCCGCGACGTTCAGCAGTGCCACCAAAGACATAACCAGCAGGCCTCGGACGACGGCCAACACGATATGGGCTCCGGCAAATTGGACCGAAGTCGGTCAGAAGGACAAGACCACCGACCTTACGGCCATCATTCAGGAAATCATCGATCTGGATGGGTGGGCCAGCGGCAATGCCCTGGTGCTCATTATCAGTGATGACCCGGCCAATCCCTCCAAAGGCATCCGCTGCGCCGAGGCGTCCAACGATCCGGCCGGCGCACCACTGTTGCATGTCGAATATCGGGGCAAATATGCCATGCAGCCGACGCCGCCCGATGGAAGCCTCTATGAAGATACGTCGGCGGTGCTTAGCTGGCTGCCGGGACTTAACGCGGTCTCACACGACGTGTACTTCGGCGACAATCTTGAAGACGTGCGTGACGGCGCCGGGGACACGTTCCAGGGCAATCAAGTTGAGATATTCTTCACGGTTGGTGTTCCCGGTACACCCGTCCCGGGCGGTCTGGTGCCGGGCACAACCTATTACTGGCGAATCGACGAGCTCGAGGCGGGCGGCACGAAGAACGTCGGTCCCGTCTGGAGCTTTACCGTTCCATCTTTGAAAGCTTACAATCACAATCCGTCCGATGGCGCCAAGTTTATCCCGCCGGATTACGACCTTCAATGGACGGCAGGTTCCGGCGCGAAGATCCACACCGTGTTCTTCGGCGACAGTTTTGACGAGGTGAACGACGCTGTTGCAGGTATTTCGCAAGGGGGCACAACGTATGATCCGGGTCCGCTCGAATTGGACAAGACGTACTACTGGCGCGTGGATGAGTTTGACGGCGTCGAGACGCATAAAGGCAACGTGTTGAGCTTCACAACTTTGGCCACGTACGGCACAGGTCTGCGAGGAGATTATTACACAGGGACGAACTTCGACAAACTCGTCCTGACTCGCGTAGATCCCCAGATCGACTTTCCATGGGCCGGGGCGGAGGCGGATCCCGCCGTCGGCGCAGGTAACTTTTCGATCAGATGGACCGGTGACGTGACCGCACAGTTTACAGAGACCTATAGCTTCTATACGATCACGGACGACGGCATAAGGCTGTGGATTAACGGTCACCTGATCATTGACAACTGGACGAACCACGGTGACACCGAGGACACGGGAAAGATCAATCTCGTTGCCGGCCAGTACTGTAACCTTGTGATGGAATATTTCCAGGCCGGAGGCGGCTCGATCATGCAACTGGGCTGGCTCAGTCCGAGCATAGAAAAGCAGCTCATTCCAACGTATGTGCTGTGGCCGCCGGTCAAGGCCAGGAACCCAATACCGGCCGACCTCGCCATCAACGTCAATCACACGACGATGCTCAGATGGAGCCCCGGAGAGGAAGCCACTTCCCACGAGGTGTACTTCGGCAC
>CAYZAH010000725.1:0-706 GCA_964475805.1 uncultured Pirellulales bacterium
CAGCGATTGCCCTGGCTGATTTTCACGGATACAAATCACGTGGTTGTTTCTCAGTCTCAGGGATTTCGTATCGCAGATTTGGACAATAGAGGCGGACAAGACAGTCGATAGCACCAAGGAGAACCGTCATGAGTAATAACCGGGTGGCGTTTTTGTGCGTCGGTCTGGCGGCGACAGTATTTTTCAATTTTGCCTCAGCCGGCGCTGCGGAAAACGCAGGTATCAAGCAAGTCACCTGCACCGGCGAAGCTGTAAATGAACAGGGCCAACCGATTGCCGCAAAGGTCGCGCTGTACGAAATGATCTATGACGAAGCGACCTACACGTATGATCCGAAGCTGGTCCGTGAGGTGCAAACCGGTACGGACGGCACCTTTTCTTTCGTCGAGACCGTTAAAGACGATCAATACCGGTACGGCTACGTCGTCGCCCAGAAGGAGGGGCTGGCGCTGGGCTTCGACAACTGGAGCCTGCGCGACGGGGACAAGAAGCTCGATATTGAGTTGGGGTCGCCGAAGGAGTTGGCGGGAGTTGTGGTTGATGAAGACGGCGGACCTCTCTCCGAGGCCAAAGTACTGGTCCTGATACTGGCTCTCGGAGGGGGCACGGGCAAGAACGACGAGATCCACAGCACCGGCACGGGGACCGAATTCGGGACAACGACACATTCCGTGGCTTTTCAGCTGGCCGTACGGCCGCCGTCCGA
>CAYZAH010000725.1:716-2853 GCA_964475805.1 uncultured Pirellulales bacterium
GTACTGGTCCTGATACTGGCTCTCGGTGAAGGACGAGGACGAAAGACCCTGAGCGGCCTCGTCGCCTCGACACTGCTTACGACCAGCACGGACGCGATGGGGAAGTTCACTTTCACGCGCATCCCCGCCGGAGCGACGGCGGAATTCATTGTGAGCAAGCCGGGCCGGGCGACTGTGAACACGTACAAGCGCACGGGCGAGCCGTATCAGAAACTCAATTTCACGGAAGGACAGAAGGACATCAAGATCGCCCTGCCGGTCGAGGCGAAAATCGAAGGCACGACCGTCGAGAAAGGTACGGACAAGCCGGTCGGCGGTGTGAGCATGAGTTGCACGGACGGGCAGGAAACCGGATACGTTAGACCGGAACCGTTTGTCTCAAGAGACGATGGAACGTTCGCCATAGATGCCTTGCTAGGGACGCGATACGTCCTGAGGCTCATTCAATCCAACCAGGAACTACCCGAATGGGTGGCTGACCCCGTGGAAGTAACAACCGAGGCCGGCCAAACGAAGAGCGGCATCAAGCTGGAATTGAGCAAAGGCGGCGTCCTGGAGGTGAAGGTAACGGACGCCGTGAGCAAACTACCCGTCAAAGAAGTGAGGGTCGGCGTTCAGGATCAAGCCAGGGGTCGATATCAAAGCCGCCGTTCCGATGAGGGCGGAATTGCCCGAATGCGGCTGATGCCCGGGAATTACCAGGTCTATTCTGTCGACAAGCAAGGCTATTCGCAGCAGAGGTTTCGGGATGTCGTTGCGATTGAGGACGGCAAGACTCAACATCTCGAATACGAGCTTGTCGGCATACCAAAGCTCACAGGTGTCGTACGTGACGAAGAAGGCAAGCCGATAGAAGGTGCTACCCTGCAAGTGTGTCCAACCGGCCGGGAAGCGTGTACCTCGGACGCAGAGGGAAAGTTCGAGGCCACCTTCGATCCGGGAAGTTGGTCGAGCAGCCGAGCGCCGATCATGTTTCTCGTCGGCACACACGGACAGCGGAATTTGGCCGCGGCGGTGCAAATCAGTGAAGACACAAGAGAGCTTGACATCGAGCTCAAGCCGGCCGTCACCCTCTTCGGCCGGGTCGTCGATCAGGATGGCCAGGGCATCGCCGGTGCTCAGGTGAGAGTCTGGATGCGTGGTCCGACGTGGGGCTCGACGCTCAGAACGCACGTGCCGGTAAGAACGAATGAGGAAGGTGGATTCGAGTTCAAAGCGATCCCGCGGGGACAAAAATACACCTTCTACGTGTATGCCGAGGGCTATGGTGAGAATCGTAGAGACGACTTCAGCACGTCTGATATGCAAGGTGATCGCCTTGACGTCGGAAAGTTGGCATTGACGATTGCGAACCTGTCGGTTTCCGGGGTGGTTGTGGATGACGGCGGCAAACCTGTCGCCGGCGCCTCGATTTATATTTCGGGCGACGGTCAGTCGCATAGCCAAGCCGTAGCCGACATCGAAGGCAAGTTCACCTTGAAGAATGTTTGCGCCGGAAAGGTACGGATCAGTGCGAACAAAAGCGATGTGGCTCGCTCATACGGCTCGGTCGAGACGGAGGGCGGCGCAACAGATGTCAAGATTGTGATGGGACAAAGGTCTACATCCGTGCGCTTCGAGCCGAGACGCCCGCTTTCGTTAGTCGGAAGGCCCCTGCCGGACATGAAGGATTTGAACCTCAAGCCGCCGGGCGAGATCGACGGCAAGAGGGTGCTGGTTTGCTTCTGGGACATAGAGCAGCGCCCGTCCCGGCATTGTCTGACGCAACTGGTTAAGCAAGCTGAGTTGCTCAAGAGCAAGGACATTGTTGTAGTTGTGGTGCAGGCTTCGAGCGTAGGTCGGAATGCGCTCGATGAATATGTCAAGAAATACGATGTCCCCTTCTCGGTCGGAATAGTCCAGGGCGACGCGGAGAAAGCTCGTTTCGCCTGGGGCGTCCGGCGGTTACCGTGGCTGATTCTGACGGATACAAGCCACGTGATTGTTGCCCAGGGATTCAACCTCGGAGACTTGGACAATCAACTTGGACAACGTAGCCCGTAACCTGAAAGAGAATGACTATGCGTAGAATTTGGGTAATGGTTGGGCACATTGGTTTGGTGAGTATCTGCATTCTTGGCGTGGCCGGGGCGCAGAG
>CAYZAH010000726.1:0-2846 GCA_964475805.1 uncultured Pirellulales bacterium
CGAGAATGAATCACGGGCGGCCGCCGACGGCCGACTGCGCCGCCGGGACATATCCGAACCAGGGGAATTTTGTTGCAAAATGAGGGTTTGGCAATAGTATAGTGAGGATGCTCGTTACGTTGCATAAGTACATATTCCGTGAGCTTCTGCGGGTCTTTATATTCGCGGCGATCGGGCTGACGCTGATTCTCAGCCTGGGCAGCATCTTGCAGCCGGTGCAGGAGTACGGCGTCGGCCCCCGGCAGGTCGTCCACCTGATGGGCTATTTCCTGCCAATCACGCTGACTTTCGTGCTGCCGATGGCGGCCTTGTTCGCCGGAGCGTTGATCTACGGGCGCTTTGCAAGCGATAACGAGTTGGACGCCTGCCGGGCCAGCGGCATTAGCCTGGTAACGCTGACCTTCCCCGGGCTGGTTTTGGCGATCATCGTGGCCGGGGCTAACCTGTTCCTGAGCTTCCACGTCATGCCCGTTTTCGTGCTGCGCGCGGAAAAGTCCCTCAAGGCCGACGCCAAGCAGATCGTTTTCCGCAATATCCAGCGGCGCCGGTATTACGCTTTGCCGCCGGACGCTCAGTACTTAGTTTATGCCGACCAGGTCGACTTGCAGAACGACATGCTTCTGGGTGTGGTCGTCGCGGAGATGAAGGACCTGGAGATGAAGGATATCACGACCGCTGAGGTGGCAAAAGTGCAGTTCAAGTCGCACGACACCTACAACGAAGTCCGAATCACCGTTTACGGGTCGAGCACAATGGGCCCGGAGGGAGAAGGTGGCGTGGTATCAACGTCGTTTACAAAAGAGTTTGGCTCGCTGTTAGGCGACGAGATACGATTCAAGAAGCTGGATGAGATGCGGAGTATAAGCACGGATATGATGCGGTTCTATCCGGTCGAAAAGCTCGCCCGCCAGACGTACAGGCGGCTCATCATTGAGGTTCTGGCGCGGGATATTCGGACCTGGATAAGCCACAGAGAACAGCCGTCTCCCGAATCCATGACAGGTTCTTACGAGTTGCTCGGTATGCCGAATTCCGTCAAGCTGATCGCCGACAAGTGCGAGGTGGGGGACGACGAGATCGAGCTGTCCGGCCGGATGAAAATCGTGGAATATGACACGGTCAGCAAGCAGCCGGTAAACACGCTGACGTGCGAGATAGCTACTTTGCACCTCGACCTCGAGGGTGACATGCCGTCGCCGACGCTGACGCTGGACATTCACAACCCGCAGCAGACCGAAACGATGGAATTGAAGCTGCGCCACGTTGTTCGCGGCTTGATACTACCCCAGGCCGTGCGCGTGATCACCGATGGGTTTAAGACTCGAAATGACTCTCTGAAACTCAAGAGATTAGTCTCGGCATCCTCGGAGTTGGGGCTGGAGCCGACTCAGACGTTGGACGGCCTGGAAGAGCAGCTCAAGACGGAAATGTGGTCGACCGGCGTGCAAATCAAATCCGAGATACATTCCCGGCTGGTCTTCGGCGCGGGCTGCATCCCGATGATCCTGATCGGCATCGGCCTGGGTATCTTGAAAAAAGGTGGGCACTTGCTCAGCGCCTTCGGCGCGAGTTGCATCCCGGCTGCGATGCTTATCGTCTGTATCGTGAGCGGCAGACAGCTCACGGAAAATCCCGACGCTCAGACCGTTTCCGGCATTGCGTTGATGTGGGGCGGCCTGGCAGGCCTGTGCTTGTTGGTTGCAGTGATATACGGTTGGCTGTTGAGGCATTGAGCAAGCAAGATCATGAAGATACTGGACCGGTACGTTGCGAAGAACTTCCTGATCGGCTACGCCATCGCGTTCGCGGTGCTCATCGGGCTTCGGGTTCTCATCGACCTGTTCCTGAATATCGACGAGTTCACGGAGCACGCGAACCTCGGCACGATGGCTGTGATTAAGAACATCGCGACGTTCTACGGCCTGAACTGCACGCTCTACTTCCGCGACTTCTCCGGAATGATTACGGTAGTGGCCGCGTCTTTTTCGTTCGGGAGGATGGTTCGGGCCAACGAGCTGGTCGCGATCATGGCTTCCGGCGTCAGCCTCAAGCGCATCATCGGCCCGATCGTGTTTCTGGCCCTCATGCTGGCCGGCTTGCTGGTCGTCGACCAGGAGTGGATCATCCCCCACTTCGCGGACAAGCTCGTTCGCAGCCGCGACGCCTTGCCCGGCCAGGAATCCTACGACGTGAGGTTCGTCTGCGACGGCAACGGCTCGTTGATCAACTCACAGCGATTCGACGTGGAGACGTCGACCCTCTACGAACCGACCATCCTTTTGCGTAGACCGGTCAAGCCGCCTATCTACGCGGTGACAGGTCGCGTCGACGCCGGGAAAGCCGTGTATAACGAACGGACACACGAGTGGGATTTGTACAGCCGCGATCCGAACGACCCTAACAGCAGTCAGTGGAGTGTATTGGCCGATGATCCGAACGAAGGCCGATGGATTCCCTACGGTCTGCTCTTTGAGAAGAATTCCAACCGAAGGCTCCGCCGCGTCCGGTCCTACTCCAGTGACCTCACACCCCGGGACATCCCGATCATGCGAAAGTCCGAGCATAAGACGCTGCTGGGTCTGCGGCAGTTGGATGCGCTCGCCGCCCGAGGGGCGCAAGTTAGAGACCTGGCCCAGCTTTACAGCCAGAAACAGTTTCGCATCACCGACCCGATCATTAATTTAGTGATGCTCATGATCAGTTTGCCGCTGCTGGTCTGCCGCGATCCCAAGTCGATGAAGTCCGCGGTGACGTTGAGCTTTGCCCTCACGGGGGCGTGTTTCGTCACCACGTTCATCTGCAAACTTCTCGCTACCGAGGTTGTCTTCGACAAGGTCATGCCCGAG
>CAYZAH010000727.1:0-2841 GCA_964475805.1 uncultured Pirellulales bacterium
CTACATCAACGAGCCTCGCGCCATGCCCGCATCGTTCTTTGAGGGACGCCTGGATCTGCGGGGTGCTCACGAAGGCGACCACTATGCGCTATGCACTTCCAGCCCGAAGGTGCGGCAATGGATTGAGGATTCGCTGAAGTATGTCTTCGAGCATGTGCCCGACTTGGGCGGTGTTTTCACAATTACCGCCTCGGAGAACCTGACGAATTGCTACAGCCACAGCCGCAACGCCGGAGGATGCCCGCGTTGTTCGAAGCGTTCGGGTCCTGAGGTCATCGCCGAGGTAAACAAGGCCATAGCCGCTGGCGTGTGGGCCGGCAATCCGAACGCTAAGGTCATTGTGTGGGACTGGGGCTGGCCGGACGGGACCAAGGCAGGGTGGGGCAACCCGAACTGGGCGGAGCGGATCATCGAGCTTTTGCCCGACAATGTCTATCTGATGAGTGTCAGTGAATGGGGCAAGTCTATCACGAGAGGCGGCATTGCCGGTGCGGTCGGGGAGTACTCCATGTCGGCTGTCGGGCCGGGACCGCGGGCGTTGAGACACTGGGCATTGGCTAAGGAACGAGAGTTAAAGACTATCGCCAAGGTCCAGGTCAACTGCACGTGGGAGCTTTCCGCGGTGCCGTACTTACCCGTGATGAACCTGGTGGCGCAACATTGCGAAAACCTTTCAAAGGCGGGCGTCGACGGGTTGATGCTGAGTTGGAGCGTAGGTGGGTATCCTTCGCCCAATCTACAGGTTGTCAGGCAGTTTCAGGAAAAGCCGGCACCCACGGTGCAAGAGGCTTTGACGAGGGTAGCCCGGAGCCGGTATGGCCAAGAAGCCGCTGGCGATGTGATGGCGGCCTGGTCGCAATTCAGCAGCGCTTTCGGCGAATATCCTTTTGATGCGGGCTACGTATACAGAGGCCCCACACAGTGTGGTCCGGCTAACCTTCTCTATCCGGAGCCTACAGGGTATCGTGCGACGATGGTTGGGTTCCCGTATGACGACGTGGACGGCTGGCGCGCCAGATACCCTGCGGACGTGCTCGCGGCCCAGTTCGCCAAAATGGCGGCAGGTTGGGAAGCCGGGCTGGCTGACTGCAAAGAAGCCTTGGATAAGACACATACGGCTGTTGAACTCGCGAATGCCAACGATGATCTCAGGGTGGCCGAAGCTGTCGGTCTGCACTTCGACAGCGTGGCTAATCAGATTCAGTTTATACTGGCCCGAAACGCGCTGCGGTCCGGGAAGCTAAGTACTGCCGAGCGAGATGTCGAGGTACGACTGATCGAAAGAACCGTTAGGGATGAGATAGACAACGCCAAGCGTTTGTTCATACTGACCAGAGAAGACCCCCGCATCGGATTCGAGGCATCGAATCATTACTATTATCTGCCGCTTGATCTGGTGGAGAAGGTGATCAACTGCGAGTATGTATTGAAAGAATGGTTGCCCCGATGGTCAGCGGGGGGATGATGGCGGATAACAGGGAGTTGACCTATGGCCGGTGAGAGAATAGGGCGTCGTAGATTCTTGAAAAGGATGGCCGGTAGTGTTGTGGGCTTGTTTGGGACGCCATACTTCGTTCCATCATTGGCATTGGGCAACGCGGGTAGCGTCGCGCCAAGCAACCGCGTTGTGATGGGCTTCGTCGGCTTGGGAACGCAAGGAACCGTCTGGGCCGAGCCCGAATCACTGCTGACATCGACCATTGGTAAGGACGAGATCCATCTGATTGAAAGCAGAGGTCACCAGCGGAATTTCCTCGACGCCGTCAAAACAAGAGAGAGAACGATCTGTCCGATGAGTCTTAAGACGCGGCCCGGCCATTCTTCTTGACTGGAAGACGGCGGATTTGGTATAAATAGATTCAGCGAAACAGCCGAAATGGTGTGTTTCAGATGGTGAGGATGGAGGACTATCATGTATAAACGATGGATTAAGCTGGTTCTGCTTGATCTGACGCTGATCTTAATCCCGGCGAGTACAGCCCGGGCCGCTGATCGGGGAGATCCCGATCTCGTTGGCTATTGGGCGTTCAACGAAGGATCGGGCACGGTAGCTGCAGATTTGTCCCCGAATGGCTATGACGGCGCGCTTAATGGCGGCGCGATCTGGACTGACGGCGTCTATGGAAGTGCCCTGCATTTTGACGGCAGCGCTGCATACGTGGGAACCGGCCAAAGCATTCTGAACGACGTGACCGGATTCACGCTGGCCGGTTGGGTCAGCGCCAGCAACATTGACGTTTATTCCAGCCTCTTCGGTCAAAATGACCTCATCGAATTCGGATTCATCGGCGGCAGCCAACTCGGAACGTGGTTGTTAGGCAACAACTGGACGCTTGTTGCCGCGGACTATCCGTTTGACTATCCTTCCTGGCACCACGTAGCTCTGACCGGCGACGCAGAGGGAGTTGTCATATACGTCGACGGCCAGGTGGCGGCCCGCGATGCGGGGAGCGTATCGAGCGGCAGTTCCGGCTTCACTTTCAACATCGGCGCCAACGTCTTCAACGAGAGCGGAGATCCGTTTCTGGGCGAGATTGACGACGTGTGGGTCTTCAGCCGCGCCTTGACAGCGAACGAGATGCAAAGTCTGATGCAAGGCTCCGGCGGATATCCGTATGCCATGAGCCCTAATCCGGCTGATGGCGGCATACATCAGGACACCTGGATCACCCTGAGCTGGGAGCCGGGAGACTTTGCGGTCTCACACGACGTGTACCTGGGCGACAACTTTGACGATGTGAACGATGGCACCGGCGGAACGTTTCGCGGCAACCAGATAGCGACTTTTTACGTTGCCGGCTTTCCTGGATTCGCCTTTCCAGAAGGCCTTGTACCGGGCAC
>CAYZAH010000728.1:0-2834 GCA_964475805.1 uncultured Pirellulales bacterium
TCAACCATCTCCTCCTGGAGGATCGTTCTTTGAGGTTCCGGGCCTGAAACAGAAATGAAATAGTCGATGTCCTCCACCACGTCCAGTTTCTTGAGGTGGGAGAGTATCCCGATGTATTTGATCTTGTCTCTGCTTACGTATCTCAAATCATGCGAAAGTCGGCCGCTGAGGCTCTGTTTCTCGAAATCCGGTACGAGGACGTATTTATACTTCTGCATCCTCGACGCAAGAGCCTTCTCCAGCAATCTCTCAACGCCGAAGGGCGTCTTGAACCTCACCTGATGATTGATCAGATAAGAATTCTCCGGAGTATCGTAAACGTCATATCGGCAATCGGAGATAACCTTGTCGAAGCCGGCGGCGATTATTTCTCGCGATCTCTTTCTGGCTTGGCACAGATTCCTGATCATCTTGGGCAGGAAAAGGGCGAACATCAACTGGAAGAAACGTGTTTTCGTGTAGGGTGGATAGACGCTGGGAACGTCATAATAAGTGCATTTGGATCCGAAGTAACTCTTCAGAAGCTTCAAGGCCCGGCCCGTCGATAAGATATGGACCTCATGGGTTTTCAGAAGCTCCGTAATCAAGGGTATGTCCCGTGTGGCGTGTCCGATCCCCCAATCGAAAACTCCGAAGAGTATTTTCATAGCGGGGTCCCCAGTAGAGAAAGCAGCAAAGGCATGATTCAACCGCTCAGAATAATTCCGGCTCCTCGTCGGAGCTCTTCCTTCCTTGGATTCTCAACCCCAGGTGCTCGCAGGCCCGAGGGGTGATTTCGCGTCCCCGTTTGGTTCGACGCACGAAGCCCATCTGCAAGAGATACGGCTCGACGACGTCCTCCAGGGTGTCCCTTTCCTCGCCTAACGTCGCGGCAATCGCCTCAATGCCCGCGGGACCGCCGTCATAGACGTTGACCAGGGCTTTCAGGAAGGCCCTGTCCAACTCGTCCAGTCCCAACGGATCGATCTGCTCCATCTTCAGTGAGCTTTCGACTATCGCCGTACTAAGCACGCCCGAGCCTTTGACCTGGGCGTAGTCGCGAACGCGCTTGAGAAGGCGATTCGCCACTCGCGGCGTGCCGCGCGACCGGTCCGCAATTAGATCGAGCGTCCCCTCCTCGCACTGCAATTTCAGCAGCCCGGCGGATCGGATCAGAATCTCCGTCAGCTCCCGGCTATCATAGAAATCCAGGTGGTACAACATGCCGAACCGGCTTCGGAGTGGGGCGCTGAGCAGTCCCGCCCGCGTCGTCGCGCCGATCAAGGTGAAGCGTTTTAGCGGGAAGTTGATCGTTTTGGCGTGCAGGCCGCTGTCCACGGTGTAATCGACTTTGAAATCTTCCATCGCCGGGTAAATGAACTCCTCGACCGGCGTGCTGAGCCGGTGAATCTCGTCGATGAAAAGCACGTCGCCCGTGTTGACGTTGCTCAAGAGACCCATTACGTCGCCGGCCTTCGCTAAGGCGGGGCCTGACGAGCATCGTATTTTCGCCCCCATCTCGTTCGCCACGACGTGAGCCAAGGTCGTTTTGCCGAGACCGGGCGGGCCGTAAAACAACACATGCTCGAGGGGCTCGGACCTCTGCTTAGCCGCTTCGATGGCTATCGAGAGTTTCTCGCGAACGTTTCGCTGGCCCACGCATTCGCCCAGAGACTTCGGCCGCAACGAAACGTTGAAGCTCTCTTCCTGCTCACTCAAAGACTGACCACTGATGACTCGACCAATAACCATAACACAAAAACCAGAATATCGAACAAAGAACACCGAACTTCGAAATTCATCATTCATTATTCAAAATTCGATATTCCCTTCTTCTTAGACTTCTACTCCTTGTTTCAATCTATAGATTAGAGGCACAAGGGCCTCAGCCGTTCTTATATCAGAGTGTTTTCGACAGGCCATTTCGATGAGCTCTATCGCTTCGGCTCGTTTTTCTCCCCAAGCGATGAGGATCTCAAGGGCCTCGATCTGAAACGGCCTGAATTCCGTCTGGGTCGACCCGGCCGGCTCGGCGCCGACGGCAAAAGACTGCACCTTGCCTTTTAGCTCGGCGATAATCTGCTGCGCCATCCTCCGGCCCACCGAAGGCAGTGACATCAGGGTCTTGTCGTCACCGCTCTCAATGGCCGCCGCGATGGTCCCGATAGGGATGCTCAGCGACCGCAATCCCTTTTTGATGCCCATGCCTTTGACGCTGATGTACGTCGTGAAAAAGTCCCGCTCACCCGCGTTCAGGAAACCCACCATTCTCGGGATCAAATTGCCGCCGCCTAACGTGCCCTCATAATACTCCATCGTGCAAAGCGTGATATCCGAGCCGATCTGCCCCGACAGCGCACTGACGCAGTAACTCGGCAACATGACCTCATAGCCGACCGCCCCGACCTGAACCAGGCACGAGTCGCTATCCAGCGCAACCAGTTTTCCTTCAATCTTCGCGATCATTGACTATTTCAAGCAACCTTTTCCAGGGTTGCTCGTCAAATGACAACACTCCTTGTCGAATTCGCGCAGCATAAGGCGGCGGCGATGGCGTCAGCGACGTCGTTGGGCTCAGGCAGCCGGGGTAGTGACAGGATACTCTGAATGGTTCTTTGCACCTGCTCCTTGGACGCCCTGCCATTGCCGGTGACCGACTTCTTTATGCGCGTCGCGCTGAAGCTCCTGACCTCGACGGCCGCCTCGGCACACTTTTGCAGTATAACACCTCGCGCGTGCCCCATCAAGATTGCCGTTCGAGGATGAGCGTAGTGCGAGTAAAGCTGCTCGACCGCCACGACGTCGGGCTTGAAGTTCCTCAGCAACGAGTCGATATCCTCGGCGATTCGGTTCAA
>CAYZAH010000729.1:0-2832 GCA_964475805.1 uncultured Pirellulales bacterium
CTGATTCTGGCGCAGCAAAATATTCTTCCCGGCTCAAGCGCCCGCTCGACGTGAAAGTAGGATTCCGCAATGGGATTTTCAATCAGCCAGGTCTTTTGAATTCTGTTGTTTGTTGGTAGAAACCTTCTCGTGTATTCACTTATCAAGATGACGTGTGAGATCCGGCGGCGTGCATACCCCTCCGTGAGTTTCAGGAGCAGCCTTCTGGGTTGGCGAAGAATGCCCCATCGGTCGTCCCACCTTGCATCTTCCTCTGCAATGCCGTGTATGGTCAGGATGCTTGGTTGTTCGCGGTTTGCCGCCAGAAACGTGAATCCGTTAAAGTGCACGATGTCAGGATTGATTTGTCTTAGAAGCGACCTGATCTGTCGTTTGCCCGTGATGACGTAATAGAGCGTTCCGGGCAGGAAACGCCACGGTCCTCTTTTGCCTACTCTGTGGATTGCGACGTTCTCCCATCGTTCCGGTGCTGTTTCACCAGTACGGCTATCCAGCGCGATCACCGTTACCTTCACATCGGGATGCTTTGTGAGCGCTTCAACGAGGTATCGCGCTGCTCCCGCCACGCCGCCGTCGATGTGGTGGGGATCTTGCGGGAAGACTGTCACCAGGGCGAGGTGCATTCACAAATTCCTCTCATGCAAACTGCTCTTGCGGCACGAATTCATCATCGTATTCATCATAAGCCGGCGAATCGTCTTCCGTCACGGTGAAGAACCCGGCCACGCGCTCGCTCGCCAAAACGAATCCGAGGAACACCCAGTAGTGTTTCTGAAAGAGCTGCCCGACGTTCAGGCCCATCACCAGCAAGTACGTCAGGATGGCCCTTGCGTACAGTTTTTCCAATCCGAGGGGTATTCGTCTTACCGTGAGCATGACCAGGATCACGAACCACGTGAAGAGAACCGCGCCGGGAATGCCATAGACGCCGAGGGCCAGGAAGAAATCGTTGTGGGGCAGGATGGTCAGCCCGCTTTGCTCGAACCACCCGTAATAGCTCGTTCCGATGGGGTTCCGGGCGACGCACTGTAAGGCCTGTTCTATCGGCATCATGCGGGTGTCGATGGCATCTTCGGCTTGCGCGAGGCTGGTTAGCCGGGTGGTTACGGGCGCTTCCAGTCCGCTGCTTCGCACGACGAAAGCGGCGGAGACGGAGCCCAGGAGGATTACGAAGAGCAGCAGGACCGCCAGGGCCGGCCGATGCGCCACCTGCCGGACAAAAAGCAACGGCGAGAGCATGGTGATGAACAGGGCGATCAGACCGCCGCGAGAGCCGATCTTGAGCAGCATGACTGGGAGGACGACAATGGCGACGAGGTACAACATTCGCCAGAGCAGGCTCCTGTCGCGGGCAAACAAATAGATCGCGGCTAAGAAAGCTATGGCGATCAACGTCGCCAGCATATTCGCGTCGGTGGCCTCGCCGAGCGTCGCGGAGTACCTTTGCTCGGGTCCCTGTTCCACGGATTGGATAGCCGAGCCGGTGATGAACGTCAGCGCGATGGTCCCCAACGTGCCGATCACGTAGGCGCGCGAGGCCCAGCGAAACGTGGCTTCGCCGTTCGTTTGGAGTATCCAGTACACGATGAGGATCAGTACGAGAAGCTGGACCTGGGTGAAGGCGCGAACCAGCTCATACGTGAGGTAAGGCCCGCCCAGTGACGCCAGGCATACCCAGACGGTGTATAATCCCATCACCCATAGCGTTTTGTTGGCGATGCGCAGCCGGGGACGGGTGATGATTAGATTCAGCATGAAACTCACCGCAAGGGCGAGGCCGACGCCCCGGTCGAGGCTGAACATGTCCCTGAAGCTGATACCGGCCCCGGTCGGCAGTACGAGCATCAGCATGCAAAGGCCGAACGTCGGCTTGATAATCATGCCGATAAACGTCGGCACGGCGATGATGATCGCTCCGGCTACGTTATTCCTGCCCAATAGAATGACGGCCAGTCCGATCAGCGAGACGACCACCCAACCCGTCAGAAGCAGACCGTTTATGACTGGAGGCAATTGGATGTCGGACGTCCGCTCGTCCTGCTCGTAGAATATTTCTTCACCGTTCAGGTCCTCGTCATATTCTGTGTACATGCAGGACTCCTACTTATATCCGTTCAGGAACAAATGCAGGCGAATGTTCATCAACATTTGGTGGCAGATGAAACCGGCGGCCCTGAGAGACTGTCTTTGTTTGGCAAGTGACCGGACGTTCTTTCTCTGCGCTCGGCAAATCTGTGACGAGTAGTTCTTGAAGTTGTTGAGTTCGACCTCTGGGGCGGCTTCAGCGTAGCCTCGTAGGAATATGCCGGTCATCTCTTTTGCGTTCCAGCTTAAGGCTTTCTGCCAAGGGGCACCATGGAATATGGAGCTGACAAATAAGAGTACGTCGAAGAACCGGCTCCCAAAGGTTGGAGTTCTCCCCACCAGCGGCGCCGCCGACCAGTCCAGGATGACAAGCGCGTCCGATGGCTCGTGAAAACACACGTTAATACATGCGAAGTCACCGTGGATGAACACGTTCTCACCGGCGGGGGCCATCCACTCCGCCGGCAATTCATGTTTCATCTCCTCGGGCAAAACCAGTTCCTTATGCACAACCGCCAGCGCCTGTCCCGTGGTCTTCAACAAGCCAGGTAGCCGTTGGTCTTCGTGGATCGCCAGATCAAGCAATGTCACTAAGTCGCTCAGCCGCTCGAATTCGAGTATACCCGCCTCGGCGTTGAGGTGAGTCACCCTCGGAACGGAAAAGAGACCGCTCTCTCGGCCGATCTCGAAAGCCCTGGATGCCTTTGCAGCTTCCACTGCCAGAAAGCTCGATTCTCCGGTCTTTCG
>CAYZAH010000730.1:0-2826 GCA_964475805.1 uncultured Pirellulales bacterium
CCGCCTTCGACGTCTTCAAAATGTACGACGCCGAGGGACAGTTCGGCCTGGGTCGAATCGGGGAGTTGGACAAGCCGCTACGCGTCGCCCGGATTATCCAGAACGTCAAAGCGGCCACCGGCGCCAAAGCCGTCGGTCTAATCGGCGACGAGAAGCGGCTCGTCAAGCGTGCGGCGGTTTGCGCCGGCTCATGCGGCGAGATTCTCAGCCGGGTCATCGCCGAGAAGGCCGATCTGTACCTAACCGGGGAATTGAAACATCATCAGGCGTTGGCCGCCCAGGAAGCCGGACTAACCTGCATTTGCCTGAGCCATACAGTCTCGGAGCGGTTCATGCTGAAGAAAGTCGCTAAACAGTTGCAAAAGCAGATCAAAGGGGTCAAAATCAGAATCAGTAAGAAGGACGCCGATCCGTTTAAATGGAAGAACGTATGACAGAAGAAACACAAGAGCTCCAAGATCAAGATACTGAATGTCTGGAAACAACAGACGAGGAAGCAATGGGCGAGGAAACGACCGAGGAGGAGACGGCCGATGTGGAGACGATCGATGACGCCGAACTCGACCCTGGTTCCTCGGTTGTGGAGGACGGTGGGCTGACGGTCGAATCGGTGGTGGAAGCAATTCTGTTCGCCAGTGATGAACCGCTCCCGGAAGCCCGGCTGGCCAACATCGTCGAAACCAATGCCAAACAGATTCGTCAGCACATCAACAGCCTCAACGATAAGTATGAGGCAAGCAATAATGCCTTCAGAATAGAAAAAATCGCCGGCGGCTACCAGATGCTCACGCTAAGCTCTTACAATCACTGGCTCAAAAAGCTGTTGCGGGTCAGAAGCGATAACAAGCTCAGCCCCGCCGCGCTGGAAACCCTCGCGATCATTGCGTACAAACAACCGATCATTCGGGCCGACATCGAAGCCATCCGGGGCGTCTCGGTCGGCGAGGTCATTCGGTCACTGTGTTATAAGGGACTCGTCAAGATCGTCGGCCGGGCGGAAGTTCTGGGCCGCCCGATGCTCTACGGAACGACAAAAAAATTCTTAGAGGTCTTCGGCCTCAACACCCTCAAAGACCTTCCCAAAATCGACGAACTCAAAAAGCCACAGTGATTTTCCCTGTTTGTTGCTACACGCAGTCTTTCGAGTCGTGCTCTTTGCACGGCGGTGGTTTTCTCTCATTCTTGGGCACACGGGTAACCTTCTGCTGGTCGCCTGCCAAGCGCAAAACGCACGCGTGAATTCTTCGAGACGCTTGGGTGCTCGATTGTGGCGAGGCCGTCCCGGCCTTGCGTCCCGCCGGCATCTTGCCGGCGGCAAGGAACAAGGGCAAGATGTCCTCGCCACGCGCATTCAAGTAGCGCTGCAACACTAATTATCCCAGGGTAGCTCTTTGGCGTCGCCGGGGACGGCATGTGCCGGGCGGGGATGGTCGGCGCTGAAGACGCACATGTCTTCCTGCTTTTCAAGGACCACGAAGCTCTCGTCGATTGAGCCGTCGGGCTTGCTGACTCTGTCCAGCGAGAGGTCCAGGTGCTTGGCGAGGAATTTATAGACGCCCAGGCGCTTTGAGAGACCGTAATCGTGACCCTCGTTTGGGAGATGCACGTTCTCGACGTTCGCCTGCGCCCCGTAGAGACGATAGACATTTCGGATGTAGGGGAACTCCACATTGGGGGTATTCTTGGTCCAGTCCTTGCCATCCGAGACCAGTAGCAAAGGTCGCGGTGCGGCTAAGGCGGCGATCTCCACGTTGTTGGTCTCGTGCGTGTCGCTCTTGTGGATGGGCATGCCGCTTTCGCAGTTGCAGCCGCCGAAGAAGTGGGCCGAAACCATGACCACGGGTACGGACACGGTGATCCGGCTATCGACGGCGGTGACGAGAAAGGTTTGCGTTCCGCCGCCGGATGCACCCGTGACGGCTATTCGCGTCGGATCAACATCTTTGAGGGACGTGAGAAAGTCGATGGCGCGGATACTGTTCCAGAGCTGGAGCTTGAGAACCTTCGGTCGTTTGTGGTCCCAGCCGGCATTTTTCCATTCGCCGTAGCCGACCATATCGTATGCAAAGACAATCGCACCCATGCGGGCAAAGGTCGCGCATCGCTTCTGCATATCGGGCCGGAAACGTCCGTCGTCCCAATGGCCATGCGGGCAGAGGATCCCGGCAAAAGGCCCCTTCATGCCCCGAGGGCGATAGAGGTTCCCCGTGACAAAGACGCCGGGCAGACTCTCGAATGCGGCGTTTTCGACGGTGTAGCCGTCATACTCACGCTTGCTGCGGATGATCGGCTTCAGGTCGCATTTCTTGGGCAAGGGCAGCAGTTCGGTTCCGCGAAGGATACCCTCGCGAATGCGTTCGGCCCTCGCCTGCCATTGCCCTAAAGTGGAGTAGCTTTTGGCAAACCTCGCAAGCTGCTCTTTCGCCTGCTCCTCGGTTTGATAGTTGCCCTGACAGAGTTGAGGTTTCTTTTGCTCGGCGCCTTGAGCCGAAACACCACAGATCACGAGCAGAGATACGCTAACAAGAAACGCCTTGCATGTCCTGGCCAATTGAGTTTGCATTTGTTGTCTCCTGACTCTATCTACAGATTCACTTATTGTGCGCTACTACCATTCTGCCAGTGGCTTGACGGGGACAGAGTGGACGTATCCATCTTTCCAGACGGGCGAGAGCAATACCGCGACTCGAACGCTGCCCTCTGCTTTGGGCAGCCGCATAATGAGCCGGCTGACGCCCCTGTTGGTTTTCTGAGGCGGTTTCTTCTTTTCTTTCTTGGTATCCTGGGCTTTTGTCCGAATATTATTTCCTCCCCTCATATGCAGCC
>CAYZAH010000731.1:0-2821 GCA_964475805.1 uncultured Pirellulales bacterium
CCAGGGCATCGTACTTCTCGGCGAGATCGCAAATATGGTCCAGCCGGGCGATGGTCCCATCCATCGAGAACACGCCGTCCGTGGCGATCATTCGGAAACGGGCCGACTGTGCCTCCTTTAGTTTGGCCTCCAAGTCCCCCATGTCGGAATTCTTGAACCGGAAGCGTTGCGCTTTGCAAAGGCGAATACCGTCAATGATGCTGGCATGGTTAAGCTCGTCGCTGATGATGGCGTCTTCAGCAGTCAGCAGAGTCTCGAAAAGACCCGTGTTCGCGTCGAAGCAACATGAATACAGGATCGTATCGTCGGTCCCAAGAAACTCGCTGATCTTCTTTTCCAGTTGCTTGTGTATTTCCTGCGTGCCGCAGATAAATCGCACCGAGGACAGGCCGTAACCCCACCGGGCGTAGCTGTCCCGTGCGGCCTGCACAACGTCGGGATGATTGGCTAAACCCAGATAATTGTTGGCGCACATATTGAGGACTTTTCGGTCGCCCTGCACCACGATCCGCGCATTCTGCGGGCTGGTGATGATCCGTTCGCCCTTGTAAAGTCCGCTCTCTTCGATCTGCTTGAGCTCTTCGATGATGTGAGATTTCATCCGTCCAAACATGTCCCTGTCCTCGCATTTATGGGCTCGCGCCTGCGTTCTATTCGTCCGTCCAGTTCAAGATGACTTTCCCTGATTTGCCCGAGCGCATCACGTCGAAAGCCTCGGCGTAATCGGTGTAATGGAAACGGTGGGTAATCAAGGGCGTCAGGTCCACCCCACCTTGAATCATCATCGTGGCCTTGTACCAGGTCTCGAACATCTCCCGGCCGTAAATCCCTTTGATCGTCAGGCCATTGAAGACGACGTAGTCCCAGTCGATGGCCGTCTGAGGCATGATGCCTAACAGCGCGACCTTGCCGCCGTGGCACATGTTGGCGAGCATCTCTTTGAAGGCGTCGGGATTGCCCGACATCTCCAGACCGACGTCGAAACCTTCCTTCATGCCGAGCCGCTCGGCGGCGTCCTCGATCCTCTCGCTGCGCACGTCCAGCGCCAGGGTCGGCCCCATTTTCTTCGCCAGCTCCAGGCGATACGGATTGACGTCGGTAATCACCACGTAGCGCGCCCCGGCGTATTTCGCCACCGCTATAGCCATACAGCCAATAGGCCCCGCGCCGGTGATCAGTACGTCCTCTCCGACGAGGTCGAAACTGAGCGTGGTATGAACCGCGTTTCCGAACGGATCGAAGCACGTGAGAATATCGGTCGGTATCTCAGGATTGCAATGCCAGACGTTCGAGACCGGGATGGACAGGTACTCCGCGAAGGCTCCCGTCCGGTCCACGCCGATGCACTTAGGCTCCGTACAAAGGTGTCTGCGTCCGGCTAAACAATTCCGGCATCGCCCGCAGACGATGTGTCCCTCGCCGCTGACTAACTCACCGACCTCGACGTCGTGGACGTTTTCACCCATCTGCTCGACGACGCCGACGAACTCGTGGCCGATGACCATAGGCGTCTTTATCGTTTTCTGTGCCCAGCGGTCCCAGTTGAAGATGTGGATGTCCGTGCCGCAGATGGCGGTCTTTCGAATCTTGATCAGGACGTCATTCGTTCCGATCTGTGGGACGGGAATATCATCCATCCACAGCCCAACGTCGGGTTTCTGCTTAATCAGCGCTTTCATAGGAAACCTGCCATTCTACCTCTTCAAGCTCACGTGTCTTGTGATGGTCCGTCATATCCGGGACGAGCGCCGTGACGGTGATAAAACCCTCTGATAAAGACGTTGTGTCCGTCGGCATTTCGTCGGTGAGATGCGGACCGCCGGCCAATTGGTACACGGTCTGCCCCTGCTCGTTTTTCTGGCGGATGTAATACTCATCGAAGCCTTTGCTCGATTGGGGAACCACCCTCACGCCCTTTGGCCTGCCTTTTGAAAGCTCCGGAATATTGATGTTGATTACGTTGCCTTCTCCGACCGGCATGAGTTTTTCGAGGACTTCGACACAGTAGCGGGCCGCTTGTTCATAATCCATTCGCCCCTCTACCGACAGGCTCATCGCGACGGACGGAATCTTCAGGAACGCTCCTTCCATCGCCGCGGCGACCGTGCCGGAATAGTAGACGTTGATCCCGGCGTTGGCCCCGTTATTAATGCCAGCCACAAGCAGATCGATCGGGCCTTGATGTAATTCCATCGCCGCCAGCTTGACGCAATCGGCGGGTGAGCCCTCCACGCTGAAGCCCGTGAACAGGCCGTTGTTATCAACCTTGTTACATACAAGCGGCTCAGAGAACGTGATGCTGTGGCTGGCGCCCGAGCGTCCGTCGGCCGGCGCCACCACGGTCACGTGGCCAATCTTGACCAGCTCCTTGTAGATCGCCGCTAAGCCAGGTGCAAAAATACCGTCATCGTTTGTCAGTAATATGTTCATGCGTATCCGCCGCTACCATTTCGTACCGTGAGGCCAATCCTACACTTTGTCATTCCCGCGAAAGCGCGAATCCACTCATGCCGTCCCATTCTTGGATACCTGCTTTCGCAGGGATGACAGCGTGACGAAACTCACAATCGCAGACCGGCGATCTCGGATTCTACTTGCCACCCGACGCCGTGTCAATCCGCTGAACGCCGGGCGGATCAATTGACAGAAGTGCAGTGCGGGATATAATCCCGATTTATGGAAAGATATTCACCCGGCAAAGAATCGTTGATTATGACACGAGACGAGGTCCGCGCTTTCGACGGATGGGCGATCAACACGCTCGGGATACCGGGTGTGGTTCTGATGGAAAACGCCGGGCGCAGTTGCGCCGAACTAATCG
>CAYZAH010000732.1:0-2820 GCA_964475805.1 uncultured Pirellulales bacterium
CGCCCCTAAGGGGCAAGCTCCTCGCAATGACATTTTCCCTATTTTAGCTTTGACGCAGTACTTAGTATTCCCGGCGACTACGGGCAACGGAGGGCGCTAAACATGAAATTGATCCGGATAGGCCTGGCATTTTTGTTTTGCCTGGAAACCTGTGCCGTCGCGCTGGGCAACGACGCGCCGTACCCGCACAGCAAGATCATTGCGGGTATCAGGTTCGATCAGTCCACCCTGGTAAAAGCCGCGCCCGGAAGCGACCAATTCGGGTACACCACAGCCTCGGACGGCAATATCTACGTTGCCTGGGGAGACGGCGGAGGCTTTGGGGGTACGAACTCCTGCGGCCGGGCGAGCCTCGGCGTGGCCCGCCTCCTGGGTGTTCCCCCGTCGTGGAAGGGTATCAACGTCTGGGGCGGCGTTGATCCGCTTTCCAGCCAGCCGCCCACACTTGGAAAGACCAGCAACGGCGTCATCGCCGTGGGTGGCGTCATTTATCTCTATGTCTGCCAGCAGGGCGTGTGGACAAACAACAGCCTCTGGAAGTCCGGCGATCTCGGCATGACCTGGCAGAACCTGGGCCGGATGTTCAAAGAGCCGGGCAGTGCTTTTGCCGACCCGGGCATCGTACAGTTCGGCCCTGATTACCAGGGTGCGAGGGGCCAATACGTCTACGGGTATGACGAACACTTCTTTGCGGACGGGCTGGCGCTGTTTCGGGTGGACAAGTCCAAGCTGGAGAACCGGGCCTCCTATGAGTTCTTTGCCGGCTTTGACGGAAAGGGCGATCCGCTCTGGAGCACGGACATCAGCCGGAAGCGTCGGGTATTCATCGATCCCAAGGGGACCGAATGGGGCGTCACGTGTACGTACCACCCGTACCTGAAACGTTACCTCCTTGCCGTGCGCCATAACGGCGACAGCGGCGACTGGGGGCTCTTTGACGCGCCCGAACCTTGGGGTCCCTGGACGACCGTCGGTTACGGAAGCGATTTTCCGGACTGGACGGGGTCGAAGGACCCGAATGGTGCGAGCAAGGGGCGACCCGCATACATACATAACTTCCCCCAGAAATGGATGAGCACGGACGGGACCACGCTCTGGCACTGTTCCGATCGCGGCGACCAGTTCAACATCATGAAGGCCACACTGACCCTGGCCAGCCCGCCGGACAAGACCCCGTCTAAATAGAACAAAGGAGACAGCGAGGGCGTTGAAAAAAAGTAGTGGGGATGAGGACGAGTAATGAGTAGCATGGGCATCTTGCCCATGCGTCGCAGGGTCATCCTGGCCCTGCCTTCACGGGCGGGACGCCCGTAATACTCATGGGCGAGACGCCCATGCTACGTAGCTCACTTCCCCCCGCGCACCCCACTACCATCGAAAAAACGGGACCCCAAGTCTCGCTAACTCTCAAAGAACGTCCCCCCTATGAGGCAAGGCTGACACATGTAGTTTGCCGCGTTTTTCGCTTGATGGGCTACCAGCAGCAGTCGTAGCGTGGGCAAGTGCCGTTTTTTGCCCACGCGGATAATGTTGGGAATCGTGAACCTGGAACTTTTAACCATGCCCCAGAATAATAGACTTGCCATCCCGCCCAACGGCTGTACATTTAACCGAAAGCCGGGAAGAAGTCGTCTAAAGAGAAACGTAAGTTTCCTCATTACACTGGTATTGAGGCGCTGAAATATGGCTAAGAATCTTCACGAAATAGCATCAGAATATGTTAAGATTATAGAAACGATTGAGACTGTTCATGATGCGAAGAAGCTACAGGATTTAGAAGAACGGAGAGTAGAACTTCACTGGCAATTTATTGAGTTACTAAAACAACAAGGTATAAAATACAAAGATCGAGATCATGCCACGAGAATAGCATTCAGAATAGCTAAGGAGGAATTATGACACTATTGGAAATTGCACAAATCTATACCGATTTAGTCAATGCCGATGGTGAGATTCCCGACAGTGAGTATCGAGCAAAAGACGTAGTCAGCGCATTAAGAACGAAATACCACAACCTTTTAATGGAACAAATGCAAATGGAGGGAATCGAATTTGTTGATCGCTTTGACGCGACGCGTATAGCTTCAAATCTTGTAAAGAAGGAAGGAATTCATACACGATAATTAGACAGGGGAATAAGAGGTTCACATCTTCCTTTACAGCTTGTTGCCTCGTGTTGTGGTGGCAATGGGACCATTTCTCCTGGGTTTTGGCTTTGACCACTTTCGGGCTCTAACAAAGCCGTGGCTGGGGGATGAGGAACCGCTTCGCGGGCCTATTTCAATAGATTTCTCGACTTCGCTCCACCTAAGGTGTCCTATGGAGAAATGACAAAGCGGGACACACCCTGCGGCTGACAAAAAGTGTCCTATATCCGCCGTCAAGACAACAATTTCCCTTGACATAGGGGGTATAATTTAGTATAATACACACCTAACATGACGATAGTCGATAGTGAATAGGGTTTCGTGAATAGTCTTACTCGATACGCGTCAGTCCTGCGGGCGCGGGAACAATAGCCAATTTGTGCCTCAGGCATAGTCACACATCTGTCTGCAATCGAAAATTTCACCTGCCAGACGTATGGCGGGCAAGAATCGAAAATCTCTTCTTGGAGGGTTCCTCTCATGGCGACTCAAGCTCAAATTCTGGCCAATCGGCGTAATGCGCAGAAATCCACCGGGCCGCGAACGGCTGACGGGAAAGGAGTATCGGCGAAAAATGCGACTAAGCACGGCCTCTTTGCGCAAAGTGACGTTGTTATTAGCGAAGATCAGGGGGATTTCGACGCTTTTCGCGATGAGATGCTGGCCGAGCTGG
>CAYZAH010000733.1:0-2819 GCA_964475805.1 uncultured Pirellulales bacterium
GAAATCGGGGTGCCCAGTTTCGGCAGTTGCTGGGGGATTCAGATGGCCGCCTTCGCTGCCGGCGGCGAGGTCGAGGCCAATCCAAAAGGTCGCGAGATGGGGATGGGCCGAAAGATTCATCAAACGCCGGCGGCGCACGGCCACCCGATGTTCGAGGGCAAGCCTCCTGTATTCGAGGGTTTTGTAAGCCACGACGATATGGTCACCAAACTCCCGCCGGGTGGTGTTTTGCTGGCGAGCAATAGCTTTGCTCCCATTCAAGCCATTGAGGTCACCCACAAGAATGGTACGTTCTGGGGCACCCAGTACCATTGCGAGTACGACCTTCATGAGATGGCCCGGCTGATTGTTGCCCGTGAGAAGAAACTCATCGCCGCCGGGTTCTTCCGCAGTCGCGACGACCTGATGGAGCTTGTGAATCGCATGGAGGCACTCTACAAAGAGCCGGACCGAAAGGACCTTCGCTGGCAATTGGCGATTGACGACGACGTACTCTCCGATTCGATCCGGCAGTGCGAATTCGTCAATTGGCTCAACAAACTGGTTCTCCCCACCGCTGGGGTAGTCTAATCTCCGCCTTTCACGGATATGAAGACGTTCTTGACCTCTGTGTAAAGTTGCATCGCTTCCATTCCGAGGTCGCGTCCGAAGCCGCTGTGTTTGAAGCCGCCGAACGGCGCCTCCACGTACACGCTGCTGTTCGTATTGACGCTCATCACGCCGGTTCGGACCGCCCGCGCCACGCGTAACGCCCGTTCCAGGTCCTTCGTCCACAAAGAGCCGCTCAAACCGTACTTCGTGTCGTTGGCAAGTTCGATGGCCTCTTGCTCAGTCTCAAACGGAATCACACAAGCGACCGGGCCGAAAATCTCTTCCTGGCAGACGCGCGCCGATGTGCCGAGTCCTTCGATGACGGTCGGGGCTAAATAGTAGCCCGGCTCCTTGGGCCGATTGCCGCCGCAAAGGATGTTACCACCTTCCCCGCGCGCAACATCGATATACGCCTCGACGTTTTCCCTCTGCTTAGCGGATACCATCGGCCCCACCTGCGTTGATTCATCAAGTGGATCGCCCACGACAACGGCTTTCGTCGCTTCCACGAAAAGCTCAAGGAACTTGTCGTAAGCCGACCTCTCCACGAGGACGCGGCTGCGCGCACAGCAATCCTGACCGGTATTGGCAAAGACGGCCATAGGCGCCGCCTTGGCTGCCGCATCCACGTCCGCATCGGCGAAGATGATGTTCGGACTCTTGCCGCCTAACTCCAGCGAAACACGCTTAATGTCGTCGGCGGCGAGCTTGACGATATGAGCGCCCGTGCCGGTTTCCCCCGTCAAGGTGATCTTGTTGACGAATCGGTGGCTGACGAGATAATCGCCAATCTCACCACCCCGGCCCGGCACGACTTGCAGAATGCCTTCCGGGACGCCCGCGTCCATTGCTAATTGGCCCAGCGCCAATGCCGTTAAAGGCGTCAGACTCGCGGGCTTCAACAGGACGGCATTGCCCGTAGCGAGCGCCGGCGCTACCTTCCAGCACGCCATCAGAAAAGGAAAATTCCACGGCACAATCGCCGCGACCACGCCCACCGGAACGCGTAGCGTGTAATCGAAACCATCACTCGCGACCGGAATAGTCCGGCCGCCGAATCGACTGATCCCGCCCGCATAGTACTCGAAGCAACGCGCCCCGGCGTTAATCTCCCAGCGTGCGTCCCCAATCGGTTTGCCTACGTTGCGCGCTTCCAGGACCGCCAATTGCTCGGCGTTTTCGCGGATCAGTACGGCGATGCGGTAAAGGGTCTCGGTCCTGCGCCCCGGGTTCGCCGAGGACCAGTGCGATTTGCGGAAGGCGTTCGCCGCCGCTTCGAGGGCCTCGTCGATTTCGTGCTTACCCGCCGCCGGCACCTCATCCCATACCTGTTCCGTAGACGGCTCGATAAGCTCCAGGGAGCCGCCGGAAGCCTTTGAGCGCAGTTGTCCGTTGATGAGCATGTCGCTGGATATCGTCGCCATTACCATATCTCCTCGTAAAGTCGTAACATGTCTGCCTCGGTGCATTGTCGCGGATTGGACAGGTGACATCCATCTTCTATCGCTTTTGTCGCCAGCTCAGATAGGCTCTCGCGCGGGACTTTCAGATCGCGCAGGCGTTGCGTGATGCCGATAGAACGATTGAAATCGCCCAGGAAATCAGCTACTCGCGCTGCCGGATCGTCCGAAGACTCCGCACAGCTCAGCGCCGTTGCGACCCTTTCATACTGATCGCTGTTCTGCTCACCGTTGAAACGCACGACGGCTGGTAGAGCAATTGCGTTCGCAAGACCGTGCTGGACGCCGAACGTGCTTGACAACGGATGTGACAGAGAATGCGCTGCGCCCAAATCCTTTTGGAACGAGACCGCTCCCATCGCGGCGGCGACCAGCATCATTCCGCGCGCCTCGATGTCCGCTCCATCGCGATAGGCACGCGGCAGGAACAGCCGGACTAGGCGAATGGCTTCCAGCGCGATCGCGTCGCACATCGGGTGAAAAACCGGGCAGACGAACGCTTCGACCGCGTGCGTCATAGCATCCATACCGGTCCACGCCGTCAAGTTCGGCGGCAACCCGACGGTTAGCTCCGGGTCCAGGATCGCCATTTCCGCCATAAGCGGCGGCGCGCCCAAGACCGTCTTTCGTCCGAGATTTCGTATTGTGATGACGGTGCTGCGCCCCACTTCGCTCCCGGTCCCCGCCGTGGTTGGTATCGCGCACATGGGCGTCAGCGTCGGCGGCAACTCCGCGAGAGGTATTTCCATCAAGGCGACATCCGGGAAG
>CAYZAH010000734.1:0-558 GCA_964475805.1 uncultured Pirellulales bacterium
TAGAACTGCATCAGGGCGAAGAAGACCATGGAGACGATGATGAAGATCAGGAAGTTGGGGTCTGTGAGCAGGCTCATCGCTTTGAAGATGGGAATCTGGCCCGTTCCGGACGGCTTCATAGCCGGCAGAAAGATGAAGCAGCCGATGCCCATGATGATCGACAGCGCTGCGCCGAGGTAGAGGCAATCGCTGCCTTTCTCGCCGGTCTTGAAGATCCATCGCCAGCCGGTCAGGAACCAGCCGATCAGGGCCCACGCAACGGGCGCCCAGAGGAATACTTTACCCTGCTCGGCAACATCCGAGATGTTCGCGAACAGCGCAGCGTTGACCAGCGGCAGCGTGCCCGTGTAAAAAAAGCAGTAAACAAGCATGATGAGAAAGAGGCTCTTGAACTTGGTGCTGCGGGCCGCCGCAAAGAGCAGCCCCGCGCCGATCAGTTGCGCGCCGCCGATGATCCACTCGGTGTTCAGGTACTTGTCGGCCAGCAGCCCGGCGATCAGCGGCGAGACGATGCAAGCCAGCGGGAAGGTGGCGTAAATCCAGCCGGTTTGCTTGCCG
>CAYZAH010000734.1:568-2815 GCA_964475805.1 uncultured Pirellulales bacterium
CATTTTCAAAGGCCCCACAAGTCGTGCCGCGAGTACCGGCATCCAGGCGCCCCAAACCGCGAACTCCATGAACATCACAAAGCTCAGGCCGAAGTACAGTTTCCATTCCATGTCGTTCTCCTTGACTGTCGTTCACGTTCGTTCCGTCGGGGTGCGAGTCTCCGACGGATGCTACTTACCCACGCGAGTCAATCTCTCGGCGGCGAGCTTGACGTCGCCGAACCGGTTGTCGCCGGCTTCACGCTCGATGGCCAGCGCGCCGTCGAAGCCAATTTCTTCGAGGGCGTTCAAGAATGCTTCAGGCTGCACTTCGCCGTCGCCCCAGGGGACCTCCGCGCCCCACGTGCCCGGCTGCTTGGTCCGGGTGGCGTCTTTGACGTGGATGTGCTTGATCCAGGGCGCCAGGACCTTCACCGCTTCGATGGGATTGCCCTTGTCGTAGAGAATCATGTTGGCCGGGTCGAAGTTCACGCCGATAGCCGGATGGTTCAGCGTCTCCATGAAGTGACGCAATTCCTTGGCGGCTTCCTGGCCCGTCTCGAGCAGCAGGATGAGGTCCTTGTTCGCGGCGGCGTCGGCTAATGTCCTGATCCGGTCGTAAAACTTCTTGGCGTAGGCCTCGTCGCTCTCATCCACGAACCCGGCGTGCATCGAGAGGTACTTGACGCCAAGCTGTGCGGTGACGTCGGCGGCGCCGACGAACAGATCGCGATTGCGCTCCCAGCAGTCGTCGGGGGCGACCCCGCCGGTGACTTTGATCGTGTCGAGCGTCGAATAATCCTCTTGCGGGAAGTCGATCATCGTCGAGCTGATCGTCCAGTCCTGTTTCTGTATGGCGGCCAGGACGTCGGCCCCTTCGGCGCCTAATGCGGCCCGGATACCCAGGTGCACGTGGTCCAGCCCGATCTTGTTCATGGCGTCCGCCACGCCGGCAATGTCCGTTTGCAGCGACCAACTGCATACTCCTATCGGCCAGTTCTTGCATTTCATAGTATCGTTCTCCTATTTTAGACCCTGGATTCTCGATTCTGGATTCTGGGCGTCAAGCTATCGCGTCAACTGATCGACACCTTCTGTCCCGTGCGTACCGATTCCTTCTCGGCATCGACGATCTTCACCGAATTCATCGACTCAGCCAGCGTTGTGATGGGCTTGACCTTCTTGCCGCTAACGGCCTTGGCGAAATGAGCGATCTGGAGGAACCACCCGTCGCCTTTTTCGACCTCCGGTGTGAACGCCTGGCCTTCGGCGGGGCAGACCCTGAACATCGGATCGCGCGTCAGGTCGTAGACAATCGTCGCCTTTTCGAGTGCGACGTTGAAGCTCATCTCGAATCCGAAGCTCGGCGTCATAGCCCAGCCGCCCTCGGCGGTGACGACCTTATCGTCGTCGTAGACGTATTGTGTCACGATGTGGGCCAGCCCGCCGCCGGGGGCCTTGGCCCCGAAGCTGCAAACGGCCTTCGGCATCCCGAACAGATATTGCACGTAGTCCGTGTCGTGGATGTGGAGGTCGAGGGCCATGCCGCCGGAGCGTTCTTCGTCCAGGAACCAGTTGTCGATGCTCCAGGTGGGTGCGGCTCCCAGCCGCTGGAACATCGCGGCGACGACCCGGCCGTACTCGCCGCTGTCGATCAGCTCTTTGGTCTTGGCGTATTCCGGCCAAAAGCGGACGCAATGACCGATTTGCAGAATCTTGCCGCTGCGTTTGGCCGCTTCGACCATCGGCGCGCAGGCCTCGGCGTTCAGGGCCATGGGCTTTTCGCACATGACGTTGAGGCCCGCAGACAGCGCCTTGACCGATATGTCCGGGTGCAAGTACGTGGGCAGTGTGATCGAGACGGCGTCCAGCTCCTCGCCGGCCAACATCTTGTCGAAGTCCGTATACAGCTTCAAGCAGTTGAAATCGACCGTCTCGTTCGGGTCGCCGATATTGCCGACCGCTCGCTTGGTGTCTTCCACGATGTTCGGGTTGGCGTCGCAAATGGCGACGACTTCCGCGTCGTCCAGGGCCTTCCAGCACTTATAGTGCGTGCGTCCCATGAATCCGAATCCTACAATGCCTACCTTCAACATGCTGCAATCCTCCCGGTTTTGCAATTTGCGATTTTCGGTCCGTCGGCCCTTGAGTTGCGCTCAGGGCACGTTTCATTCACTCGGGCCAAGCACTCGATCAGCGATTCTAAGTCAGCTATCGCGGATCGGCAATCGAAAATCGCAAATTTATGGGGGATAAATTTGGCGTGGC
>CAYZAH010000735.1:0-2815 GCA_964475805.1 uncultured Pirellulales bacterium
GCTTGCCAAATTCCTCCCACTTGGGAAATGAGGCGCTGGCCAGGTGCTGAACGAAAAAGCCCTTGCCGCCCTTGACGAAGTTCAGGAGGTTCTGCTGGGCCTGCTCGGGCAGTTCTGAAACGCGCCGGCTGAAAATCGTAAAGACGATGACGTCGTATGCCTTCAGCGCATTCTCCGATTCGAGAATATATGGGTCCTCGCACACTCTGACGTCGAACCTGCCCGATTTGACCAGGATTTCCCGCGTCGTCTCGGACATCTCCCGCCAGGGATGCGCCCCAACGTCGTCTCCGGTAATTAAGAGGGCTTTAATCAGGGCCGGCTTCTCAGCCGCCTGGGCGGGAGCACAAAAGCTCGACGCCGCCACACACACCAATCCCAAAATAAGAACTGAACGCCACATCCGGTTTCTCCTTTCTGACAAAAACAAAGAGCTTCTCCAAAATTGAAGTCAGCACCCTCGAAGGGTCACCCCCATAGCATAGGCTGAAACGGTGGTTTGTCAATACTTCTACAGCGTCGAGAAGTGCTTATTCAGACGGCCGGACCTCTTCCGCCGCTCGGAAGACATCGAAAGCCGGGCCGTACTGTTGCAGGTAACACAATGAATAGGACCTGACAAAAACGAACACAGGCAATAGGACTACGGTCCCGACATATGGGATAGCAAAGAAGCAACAGGCGCAACCGCACGTGATGCACATGCCGGATAAAATCACGATACCGATGACGATGCCTATCGCAATCTGAAACAGCAGGTAGAGGACAAAGCGTCCCGTGTTCGCCGAGAGCAGCTCAAGAAATTCGCGCCATGCAGTCGTACAACTGGCCGTTCGTAGAAACATGATAGGTACGACGAAGTCTTTGGTCAGTTTCTGGACCACGAGCAAGACGATTCCTATGGAAACCGTCGAGACGAAGACGGCAATCACACCCACGCCGGCCCCTGCCTTAAACCCAGCCATCGCCGCTCCGGTGAAAAGCAAGATGCCGGTGAAAATGGCCGCCGCAACGGCGACGATGTTGATCAGACCCAGAATGACGCGAAAGACAAACAGGCTATTCGCGTGCCGGCTGAACTTGTCCCAGGGGACTGCCACCTCGGCTTTGTTCTCTGCGACGCAATGTAGAAACATGAACCTCCCCCGACTGCTCAACCACAGCAGCAGAAGCCAAACGATTATCCCAACCACCGCCCCAAATATGACTAACGGAATGATCCAGTGCAGATTCGCCTCGACATAGCCTCTTGCCGAAGCCAGATCGTCTTTCGCCCTGTTCACGATTTCGGCAAGATTGGTAGGTCCGCCGGGGAAAGGCCGTCTCCCACCACCGCCGGGTCCCCCGCCGCCTTTCGGTTTTCCCAGTTCCGCCAGCCAGGCGCAAAAGCCGATCGCGAGCCACTTCCCAAAGTCGAAAGGCCTGAACAGAATCGTCTTGACCCTTTCGATAGCCGGCGTTAGCGGCTCGACGACACTTACGTAAGGCTGCTCACCATTCACAGAACAAATCCTCCCAGGTTGTCAATCATTCTTAGCGCACTTGCTGGAATTGGCGTAGTTCCCTCCTTATGGGCCAATCTCCGAAAGCCAGGACAAAAAGCAGGATGACATTCGCTATGGGAACGAGCATGAGCAGACCCAGCGCCCAGGAGTAGCCGGCCTTGTGAAAGATCATGCAGGAAATCAGCAGCTTGATCGGAACGATGACCAATAAGGCCAATGCGACGAAAAACACCGCAAACAACGGAAATGCCTCTGCTCCGACGTGTTGTGCTAAAATACAGTCCATATGTATCCCCTGTTCAAGTAGCAAATAATATCAGACGACCCAACCTTGCACTATAGGCATCAATGATATTGACGCACAATCCGGGCAAATATTCACAGTTTTTTCTTCACACCGACGTGGGGGTTGGAAATTTCGCTCCGATATCTCTGTCACGATCCCTTGATCCTCATATGGACGTGGGTTATCCCCGCTTCTTCAAATGGCTCACCGTAAGGCTCGAATCCCATCTTCTTGTAGAAGTCGACAGCGTCGATCTGGGCCGACAGGTGAAAATCTGCCATGCCATGCAATCTGCCGTACTCCATCATCGCCTCAAGTATCTTCCTCCCCACTCCCCGGCCGCGATATTCGCGCAGAACCGCCATTCTGCCAATCTTACCATCACTGTCCATCCGCGCGGTCCCGATGGCTTTGCCGCTACCGTCGCACGCTAACACGTGCCAGCAATCCGAATCCCGGCCGTCCAGCTCGATACTCTCGGGGACGTTCTGTTCTTCCACGAACACGGCCCGCCGGACGGCGGTTAGCTCGGTCTGCTTGTCCGACCAGCTCACGGTTGACGTAACGATGTCGTTCATGATGAACAAATGAGGTTATCAGATAATCAGGACGTCAGGGAGATTGTCTGGGGACTGTCTGTCCGCCGAAGGCGGGCTGACTGTCCCTTCTATCCGTCTGAAGAGGGACAGCGCCTGAAGGGGGACAGGCACTTTTTGACGGAAGAACGCCGTCAAAAAGAGCCAGTCCCAAGGATCCCCTGATATTCCGATAACCTATATTACGGCTCATCGAGTGCCTTCAAAATGCTGGCGGCGACCTGTTCAGCCAACAGTTTCGAGCCGGCCTCGGTAAAGTGAACGTTATGCGGCCTCTGGATTTCAGTCAGACGCGGCAAAGCGAACGAATACAAGTCGTCGATTGCGACCCCGTGCTTCTTCATCACCTGTTCGGCCACGCGATTGTATTTCTCAGCATCGCCCTTCACACGAAATCCCGTGCCGTCGGGCACCGGCGTCGTGGTAGC
>CAYZAH010000736.1:0-2807 GCA_964475805.1 uncultured Pirellulales bacterium
ATTCATTATCCCCTCCATTCTTAGCGCCCCGTTGTTTCCTGTGAGTTCTGTCTCCATCCGGACGGGTAAGCCGGTCTCTTTACTGACCCACAGGCGGGCGACGATACTCTCGATGGGGAACGTTGCTTGCATGACCGAAGGATCGTTCACTTCAATCCCTTCCACTTCGAGCCCGTCGATAATTTTGGGTCCCAGTTTCTTATAGTCTGTGGACAGGTATTGATCGATGAGCTTTTTCGGGCTCATTTGTTCCAGGTTCTCGATGTCTTGCTCGAGCAATGGCTTGCGGCTATAGGTTTTTGTCGAATGGTTGACTGTAACAATTGTATTGTCCGCCCGATTTCCGTAGTTGCTCATCACGATCTTGCCGTCTTCGTGTTGATCGACCCGGATACCGTATTTCGGCGAGCCATACATCCGCATATCCATTCGATTGGAATCGCCCGTCGCCGTGTTTGTTAGGGTCACGATGCTTCGGCAGGTGTATCCCGGGCTGGCTTGCACCTGCTCGGCCACCTTGGCCCAGACGACGCCGGAAGTATTGCCGGTGTTGATGAAAATAAATAATCCGAGTGTGAAGGCGATGATGATGACCGCCGCGGCGGTAAGTTTCGTCATTGGATTCTTCATGAAAATACTCCTGTTAGTGAACCGGCGTGAAACCGGCATTTCTGCTGTTGGGTTTTGAGCGTTCCGAATCTTTTCAAAAACAGCTTCATGCTTGTCGGGATTCGTGCTCAGCGTAGCTTTCTGGAAATATCTCTTTATGTCTTCTGCAGATTTCATTTGGTTACCTCGTTATTGAGCAGCGAACGCAGTTTCTCGATGCCGTACCGGTATCGTGCATTCACAGTGCTGACGGACGTCTTCTGTACACTGGCGATCTTGCGAAGGGGCATGTTGGCTTCCATGCGCAGCGTAATGACTTCCCGCTGCTCGTAAGGCAAACATGCCATCGCACCGCTTAGTCGTTCAAGGTATTCGCTCAGAACCGCCCATTGATCGGGCCGTCTTGCCGTAGCCGGGACGTTCTCTGCATCTTCGAGACTCTGTTCTTGTCGGCGCCGACTGGTCCGGCGTTGGTTTCGAACACCATTCAACGTGCTGGTTATCAAATAGCTTTTCAGACTGCCCGATAGGCCAATTCGGTCCGCCGATTGAGCGAAACGCGTGAATACGTCCTGGACAATGTCTTCGGAGGTATCGGGATCGCCCGTCAATACGATGGCCAGCTTGAGCAAGCGGCCGTGGTACTTGTCGTAGATTCGCCGCAGGGCGTCGCGACTTCCCCGCTTGAATCGCCAGATAAGCAGCTTATCTTCCATTACCTTATTACACACCGAGACCTGGATTTTTACATATTGTTTCTTGAAGTTTTTTTCCAGGGAAAGCTCCGGATGATATGAAGGAATGAGGTTTTCTCTTATCAGCTATCATAAGGGAGACGAATACACCCGCGCCCGGATGCAAAAAACTGGACGCACGGGGTTGAAAAACTAATAATAGCGCTCTGATAAGAGAAACACAGGTGTGAAACTGTCAATCTTCTTTAGGAGTTGCTACGATGATGCTGCCAAGAGCCGGAATAGCCACGGTATTTGTTGTTCTGTCATTTCTGATGGGGCGTGCGTATGCGAACACAGTGACCGTTGCGCGAGACGGCCGGGCGAACGCTGTCGTTGTTGTCGCCGCCGATGCACCGGAGCCTGAGCAACATGCGGCGGCGGAGTTGGCCGATTTTCTCGGGCAAATCACCGGCGCGACGTTTGAGGTCTCACGTACTCCCGTGGCCGGCAAGTCTTGCCTGCTTGTAGGAGCACAGGCGGCCAAGCAGGTCGATGCGGACTTTTCCACGGATGGATTAGGCGCCGAAGGCATTATCATCCGGACGGTAGGGAACCACCTGATTCTCGCGGGCGGCTATCCGCGTGGCACGCTCTACGCGGTTTATACGTTTCTCGAAGAGAACCTTGGTTGCCGGTGGTGGTCCTCGAAAGTCAGCACGATACCCAAAAAGCCGACGCTCGACGTGGGCGAGTTGAACGTTCGCTACGTACCGCCGCTCGAATATCGCGAGTCCTTCTGGTACGACGCTTTCGACGGCGATTGGGCCGTCCGCAACAAATGCAACGGCAATAGCGAGCGGCTGGACGTCAAACGCGGCGGCAAGCACACCTACGCCGGATTCGTGCACACGTTCTATTCGCTGATCCCGCCGGACAAGTACTTCGCCGACCACCCCGAATGGTTTAGCGAAATCGACGGCAAGCGCACACACAACCGGGCGCAGCTCTGCCTGACCAATGAAGCAATGCGCGCCGAGTTGGTCAAGAACCTCAAGGAACGCTTGCGGCAGAATCCCGCCGCGACGATTGCTTCCGTCTCGCAGAACGACTGGCGCGGAAACTGCCAGTGCCCCAAATGCGCCGCGATAGAGGAGGCCGAAGGCAGCCCGGCGGGCCTGATGCTGCGATTCGTCAACGCCGTGGCGGAGGACATCGAAGATGAGTTTCCCAACGTGGCGATCAGCACGTTAGCGTATCAATACACCCGCAAGCCGCCGAAGATCACAAAGCCGCGACACAACGTCATCGTCCGCCTGTGCAGCATCGAGTGCTCGTTCAGCGTGCCCCTGAGCCACCCGCGCAACGCCAGGTTCCGCGAGGACATCGAGGGCTGGTCGAAGATCTGCAACCGGCTCTACATCTGGGACTACACGACCAACTTCCGGCATTACATTCTGCCTCACCCGAACCTCCGTGTGCTCGGACCGAACATCCGGTTCTTCGTGAATCATGGCGTGAAAG
>CAYZAH010000737.1:0-2805 GCA_964475805.1 uncultured Pirellulales bacterium
ACCCCGGAGTACAGCGAGGCGGCGCCTCAGTTCTCGCGCGACGGGCGCAGGCTGCTGTTCCGGCGTCTGCCCCGCGATGAGAAGATCGACGGCAACCGCTACGGCGCTCAGGGCGCCCTGGTTATGGCTAACAGCGACGGGACCGACGCACAAGTCTACGGCGAGGACGGCGAATATCCCTGGGCAAGCTGGAGTCCGGACGGCAAGCAGATCGCCTGCCTGTCCATCAAAGGCATCTCCTTCATCGATATCGCGAGCCGGAAAGTCGTCCGGCATCTGGACCGGCAAGGCTTCTTCCAGCAATTGACGTGGTCGCCCGACGGCAAGTGGCTGTGCGGCGTGGCCAATTCGTTCGGCACCGGCTGGTCCGTAGGGAGAATAAATGCCGTCACGGGCGAGACGAACGCGGTCAGCACGGTGAACTGCTGCACGCCCGACTGGTTCCCGGACGGCAAACGCCTGATCTTCTCCAACCGTCCCGTCGGCCAGGAAGCCAACAAAGGGTACGGCTGGACGCAGTTGTGGATGGCGGACGCCGAAGGGACGCATCGCGAGCTGGTCTACGCCGAGGACGGCCGGCACGCCTATGGCGGGCATGTCTCGCCTGACGGTAAGTATGTCATCTTCACGGGCAACATGCAGGAAAACGGTGATACGGGCAACGTCGGCTCGCCCATGACTCTAATGCGTCTGGCGGATAGGCCCATCGTTGGCGGACAGGACGGCGAGGCTCGCGCGATGTACCCCGATGCGAAGAGGGGGCCTTTGCTCAAGCTGCCCCTCGGCTGGGAGCCTTGCTGGACGTACAACGAGATCGCACCGGCGGCGAAGTGAATTCCGATACGAATCATGAATGAAAGGCGTTGAATGATGGGCAAAAAGACACTGATAAGCCTTCTGTCTGCAACGGTCGCTCTGAGCAGCCTGATTTGTCTATCCTGTCGAAAGGCATCCAACCCGACGGCGGCCGGCGGAGAAGACCCGAACGTTACGTCCATGGGCAGCATCGAGGTGACCGCCCGCCTGACGGAAATACCGGAAGGCGCGATCTTCAAGCGGGAGCTGTACAACTACGCCACGGTCCTCAAGTACGAGGTTCTCAAGGTGCACAGAGGAGACGTGACAGCACAGACGATCTACGTCGGCCACTACAACCCCTTCAAGCCCCGCAGTGAGGCGGCGGACAAGCAAGTCCCGGGCATAGGCGGGAACCTCACGAGCTTCAGAGCGGGTCAGGTCCAACGGATGGCGCTGGAGGTGCCGATCGACGATTATTACATGGGGGGAATTATCAACAAGTATTTCGGAAAATTCGACGGGCCGATCTACTGGGCGGTCTGGACCAACGAAGTCTCGAAATAGCGCTCGATGAGCTTCACGTCGCACATATTCATCTTTTATTTTCTGCCGCTCGTTTTGTTGGGCTATGCCCTGATACCCCGTAAGCTCTGGTTCCTCCGCAAAGTCTTTCTCCTCATAGCCAGCTACGTGTTCTATGGTTGGCTGAATCCGTGGTTCATGGCGCTGCTGTTCGGAACGACCTGCGTCAGTTACATTCTCTCGCAACGAATAGCGCGATCTGCGAGCCGGAACGCTCGCCGCACGTTGTTTGCGGTCGCGGTGACAATCGGCCTGGGTTTGCTCGCGTTTTTCAAATACGCTGTTTTCGTTCAGACGAATCTCAACGACGTTCTCAAAGTCGGCGGCACCGGCGCGTTGCCCGTGCTCCGCGTGGTTTTGCCGGTAGGAATCTCGTTCTACACGTTCAAGGTTCTCAGCTACGTGATCGACGTCTATCGCGGCCATCCGCCGGCCCGTTCCTTCTTAGACTTTGCGTGCTACGTCGCTTTCTTCCCGCAATTGCTTTCCGGACCTATTCAGCGCTACGGGACGATTGACGCCAAGTCGGAGGCGACGCCGACTTTTGCCGATCAGCTTGCCGGCCCGGCGAGCGGTCCGTCCAAATTCTCGTACGGGGTTGCGATCTTTGTCCTCGGCTTTGCCAAAAAGGTGCTTCTGGCCGATACCGTGGGTCAGGTGGCCGACGCGGTCTTCGCCGCCGAGACACCCGGGATGCTGGACGCCTGGTTCGGAGCGGCGGCGTACACGTTCCAATTGTACTTCGACTTCTCCGCTTATTCCGAGATGGCTATCGGCATCGGAGCCATGCTTGGGTTCGAGTGCCCCAGAAACTTCAACGCGCCCTACCGGTCGGACAGCATAACGGATTTTTGGCGGCGGTGGCACATCACGCTGTCGAGCTGGTTTCGGGATTACCTGTACATACCGCTGGGGGGCAATCGGAAGGGCGTCGGCAGATCGTATTTCAATCTCGTGGTGGTGTTTCTCCTGTGCGGCCTCTGGCACGGGGCGAACTGGACGTTCATCGTTTGGGGCGCCTATCACGGTATCTTTCTTGTGCTTGAGCGCTTGCTCGGCAAGAGGACGGTTTATTCTTTACTGCCCCGGCCCATGCAGATAGGCGCTACGTTTGTGATCGTCGCGGTCGGCTGGGTCCTGTTTCGCTCGCCGGACATGAGCCATGCGTGGAGACTTCTTGGGAGTATGTTCACGTTATCGAGGCCGGAAGGCGGCTCCATACTGCTTGGTGCTCTCACGTACACGCGGGAGCATCTGCTGGCGATGGGCGTTTGCGCGCTGCTCGCCTTTCAGCCCGTGCAAGCCATGGACTGGGCGAAGAGCCTGACGTGGTCCAAGGGGATGATATTGGTGGTTCTATTCTGCGTGTCGCTGGTGGTCATGCTCACCCATACGTTCGGTTCGTTCCTGTACTTTCAGTTTTAG
>CAYZAH010000738.1:0-2802 GCA_964475805.1 uncultured Pirellulales bacterium
GCTGCGACACGCACCCGCGTTTTAGTCCTGACGGTCGAAGCGTCGTGATCGATTCACCCCACGGCGGCAATGGCCGGCAGATGTACCTGATAGATATCAGCAAGATCGTCGGCTGACCTTTCGTTCTTCCACTGGACGGCTCATGCAAGAAACCAGAAAAACACGGAAACACACAAGTATAAGCCGCGTTTGTACTTACGTGATCTCAGCCTGCGCGCTCATGCCGGCGGGCTGCTCCCGGCCATACAACACGGAACCGACGGACCATATCCAGCTATCCAATATCGACAAGCCCGAGACCATGAAGCTGGCCGAAGACGTCCTGTCGCAATTGCACTTCCCGATAGACAAGGCAGATGCTGAGAGCGGCTTGCTGAGAAGCCGGCCGCTGTCGGGAGCACAGTTCTTTGAGTTCTGGCGAGGCGACAACGTCGGGGCGGGCAACGGCCTCCAAGCCAATTTGCACACCATTCGCAGGACAGTCGAACTGGACGTAACCCAACGAGCCGATAAGATACGTGTTAGCTGTAGTGTAAAAGTCCAGCAACTCTCTTTGCCCGAACGAAAGATCACCAGTTCAGCCGGAATGTACTCCATGTTCTCATCGAGTACCCCGTCTCTGCAGAAGCTCGCGCTAAACCCCGAGCAGAGAACGGCCGCGACCTGGATCGACCTGGACAATGACAAGCCATTGGCGGCCGAGATACTGAGACGTATCGAGCGGCGCAACCGGCACCGGACGAACGATAGCCAACAAATGACGGGAACCAAAACATGAAAGTCCTCGTGTGCGGCGGAGCGGGTTATATCGGCAGCAACATGACAGCGTTGTTGGCGTCGGCCGGTCATGAGCCGATCGTATTCGACAACCTCAGCAAAGGCCACCAGTCAGCGATTAGGAAAAGACGATTCGTCCAAGGCGATTTGTCCGACGCCAAGCTGCTCGCGACGGTACTCAAGGAATGCCACATCGACGCAGTCATGCACTTCGCAGCGTTCATCGAGGTGGGCCAATCCGTCCAGGAACCTCTGAGATACTATCATAACAACCTCTCGTGCACGCAAAACCTCCTCTCGGCGATGGAGGCGGCCGGCGTAGAAAAGTTCGTTTTCAGTAGTACGGCGGCGGTTTACGGGATTCCGAAGAACGTGCCGATTACCGAAGACTCGCCGACCGAGCCTATCAATCCGTATGGTGAGACTAAGCTGGCGGTCGAGAGGATGTGCCACTACCAAAGCCGGGCGGGAAAGCTCGCGTACGCCGCACTGAGATACTTCAACGCTTGCGGCGCCGGCAGCCGGTCCGGCCTCGGCGAGGACCATCGGCCCGAATCGCACCTGATCCCGCTGACCATCCAGGCGGCTATGGGAAAACGCAGCGACATAAAGATTTACGGCACGGATTACCCGACGCCGGACGGCACGTGCCTGCGCGACTACATCCATATCGACGACCTGTGCCGGGCGCATCTGCTGGCACTGGACAAGCTGGACGAAAAGAACGAGATGGTGTATAACCTGGGCAACCAAAGCAGCTATTCGGTCAGAGAGGTCATTGAAACGGTCAAGAAGGTCTCCGGAAAGGATTTTCAGGTCGTCGAGGCCGAAAAACGAGCGGGCGATCCGCCGATCCTTCTCGCGGACGCCACGAAGGCCAAGACCGAGCTAAACTGGAAGGTCGAAAAGCCCAAACTGGAGGAAATGGTCGCCACCGCCTGGGCCTGGCACTGCGACCACCCGGACGGGTATCCGGATTGACAACGTAGAAACGAATCACGAACATCGAATAACGAAGGCAGGCTACAACAAATAGGGAGCACGAAATGAGTGGAACGTTTGTAGGAATCGACGTTGGCGGAACGAATGTCAAGATTGGCTTGTTTGACTCCAACCTGAAACTGATCTGCAAAACGTCGGTCACAACCGAAGCCGAAATGGGGCCGGAGATTGTCATCAACAAGATGGCCATGACCGTCGAAGAGCTTCTCGCCACGGCGAGCCTGCCCTTGCAGGGCATCGTCGCGATCGGCATCGGCACCCCCGGTCCGGCTAAGTACAGCGAAGGCATCATCATACGATCCACGAACATGCCGAAATTCCAGAACGTTCCGATCTGCAAAATGCTCAACGAGAAGCTCGGCGCGCCCGTCGTATTCGACAACGACGCCAACGTCGCCTGCTGGGGCGAATACGCCGTCGGCGCCGGCAAGGGCGTCAAGGACATCGTCTTCTTCACGCTCGGAACCGGAATCGGCGGCGGGATCGTCAGCAACGGCGAGCTCGTCCACGGTTGCGACGAAAACGGCGCCGAGCTGGGACACATGATCATCCACCCCGACGGCAGACAATGCAACTGCGGCCAGAAAGGCTGCGTCGAGGCCTACGCCTCCGCCGATTCCACCGCCAGACGCGCGACCGAAGCCATCGAAGGCGGCGCCGAATCCAGCCTTAAAGAACTGCTCGACGCCAAGGGCAAGATCACCAGCAAGGACATCTACGAACACCTCGGCGCCGGCGACGCGCTGGCCAAGGAGATCACCGACGGTACCGCCAAGGCCCTGGCGATCACCTGTATCAACATGCTCCACGTGACCGAGCCGAAGCGTATCGTCTTTGCAGGCGGAATGATCGCCGCCGGAGATATCTTGCTGAACCGCATCCAGGAATTCTTCGATGAATACATCTGGACGTTGAAGAAAGAGACGGTCGAAATCTGCTTCGCCACGCTCGGCGAGGACGCGGGCATCATCGGCGCCGCCGCCCTCGCTCAACACACCCGGCAGCAAGGGTAGGGGCGGCCCC
>CAYZAH010000739.1:0-2799 GCA_964475805.1 uncultured Pirellulales bacterium
GGGTGACTTCATGAGTTGCCGAATGCTGTACTTGATGTCACTTAAAATCGTCGTCATATGATTTCTCTTTGATTACTCTTTCAGGACAGGAGGATTATGGTAAATGCGTATTACCGTTTTGTTACAGTCTTGTCCTTTCTTTGGGAATTTTTCAAATAAGGCACATGATGGTGTAATACAGTGACTCGACCAGCGGCCAATGGGGTGATGACGCGCGACACGCGATGGCTAAGAAGAGCAAAAGGCGTTACTTCAGGCTGACCCCTTTTGCCCTCTGACAAATCATCCGGGCCGGCCGGGCTGCCGTGCGCTGCTGAGACTGGCCATAGAGCGCCGACCGTAGTACGTTTCCTGGCGGGGCGAGCCGGGAAGATTCTGTCCAATATCGGGCGCGCTTTTTACGAAATCGGACACGTGAGGCCAATCCCAATCAGACCCAGTACGCTAAGAATAGGCCATCAGGCCGTCTTAAAGCCCTCCCGGCGCGGGACCTTCTCTGGCACAGTTTTTGCAAATAGGGTTGGAACCAAAGACTCCAAGAAAGGAGAATCTCATGGGAACAATCTGGCATGATGTACGTTACGCCTCTCGGCAGTTATGTAAAAGCCCCGGTTTCACGGCGGTTGCGGTGTTATCGCTGGCCTTAGGCATTGGAGCGAATACGGCGATCTTCAGTCTGATCAACGGCATCCTGTTGAGGTCGTTGCCGGTACGCAATCCAGGTGAGCTTCGGCTGATGAATTGGTCAAGTCAATCGAAGCCCGTGTTTCGTGGCTTTCGTGGCTTTTCAGGTAACATTGGACAAACCCAGTCTCACAAATTCTATTCCGGATCTTTTCCATATCCCGCATACCGGGATTTCGTCGAGCAGGCAAAGGGATTTTATGATATTTTTGCTTTTTCCTACCTTGATGATCCCGTGACGATCAGTGTGAGAAACGTTGCGTCGTTAGCAAACGGGCAAATGGTGTCGGGCAACTTTTTCGAAGGCTACGGCGCACGGGTCTTGATTGGAAGACCGATTACACCCGAAGATGACCGCCCTGATGCTCCCCCGGTGGCCGTGATCACCTATCCTTTTTGGCGACGCGTCTATGGTCTCGATCCTCAGGTCATTGGCCGGACGCTCACGGTGAAAAAGACAGGTTTCACCATCATTGGCGTACTGCCTCGTCATTATGTCGGTCCCCTGGCCGGTGAGAGGCGTACTGATTTTTATCTTCCCATGATGACCGCTTCACGGCTCAAAGGTGAGGATTGGTTAAATTCGTATAAGATATGGTGGGTTCAGATCATGGGGCGACTGGCTCCGGAAGCCGATGAGGCCCAGGTGCAGAGCTCATTGGAAATTGTGTTCAGCCACGTACTGGATCGTTCTGAAGTAGAGATTGACCGGTCCGGAATCTTCATGCAGAAAGGTCGACACGGAGTATTAGTCAACCGTCAGGTGATGGCTCAACCTTTATGGTACTTGCTTGGCGTGGTGGGTCTGGTCCTGTTGGTTGCCTGCACGAATCTGGCCGGTCTGATGCTGGCTCGAGGGGCGGCCCGTCAACATGAAATGGCCGTGCGGGCGGCAATGGGCGCCGGGCGGTGGCGTCTCATACGCCAGTCGCTCGCCGAGAGCATGATCCTGTCAGTGGCGGGTGTTGGTCTCGGAATGATTTTCTCCGTATGGATAAGAGCGGCGCTGATTGGTTTTGTTACCGATTCGTCAAGGTATCAACAATTCGATCAAAGCGTTGATGCGAACATTGACCTAAGCGTTGATGCGAACGTTTTGCTGTTTGCCCTGGCCGTTGGTGTGGTCGCCACCTTATTATCCGGTCTTTTTCCAGCGTTGCGTGCCGGAAACACTAATCCATCAGCCGGGCTTAAAGATGGCGGTAGCCGCGGCGTGCCACGACTCGGTCTGGGCAAGGTGTTGGTCTCTGCACAAGTGGGTTTGTCTGTCATTTTGGTCGTGGCCGGTGGTCTCCTAACCCGAACCCTGATCAATCTCTATCGAACGGATCCTGGATTCGACACGGAGAATCTCTTGTTGTTTACAATCAGTCCTTATTCGTCCCTATCCCCCCCGAAAGATCAGAACGCCTTTTATGATACTGTGCGTCAGAAGATTGCAGAAATACCCGGTGTCCAGTCGGTCGCCCTTTCATGTCGGACAATACTTGAAGGACAGTGGTGGAACCGCGAAATTTCAGTCCCCGGCCGTTCCGACAAAGAACCACAAGATACCCTGGCTCTGGTCGTGAGTGAGGGATATTTCGCAACCATGGGAATCAACTTATTGCAGGGACGTGATTTCCGTACAACGGATACGGAACATTCCCAGACGGTTGCTATCGTCAATGAGAAATTCGCACGCGAGTTTTTCCCAGGTGAGAATCCTCTGGGCCAGTTTATAAAGGCTGATGAACTACAATGTCAGATTGTTGGTCTGTGCGGTAACCAGAAATATGATAGCTTACGCCGGGACACTTCACCGATTCTATATATACCTTATTCACAATTGCGGTTTCTCTTTTTGACCTGTATAGCGCGCAGTGTGCTTCCTCCGATGTCTCTGGAACCCGCCGTGCGTCAGGCCGTAGCCGATATCGACCGTAATCTGCCACTTGAAGGATTTACGACACAGGAACTTGCACTCAAGAACTCTCTCGCTCGAGAAAGCCTTTTTGCATTGCTTTGCGGAAGTCTTGCCCTCCTGGCTTTGGCACTATCCTGCATTGGCCTATACGGACTGATGGCCTACAACGTAGCGCGGCGTACAAGCGAAATGGGCATTCGCAAAGCCCT
>CAYZAH010000740.1:0-2799 GCA_964475805.1 uncultured Pirellulales bacterium
CCATGCCGACTATTGGAGAAATGACATCAAATAGTGAATAGTCGTTGGTGAATAGGAGTGCTCACGTGTGCAACAAGTTGAACACCCTACGCGTCTAACGACCCAATACTAGCGACTATCGACTAACCAATGCGTGACTTTAGCAACGCCAAGCGAATTGTGGTCAAGATCGGCACGAGCACGCTGACGAAAGATGCCGGGGTGGATTCGGCGTACGTTCGTCGGGTGGCCGGGCAGGTCGATTCCCTGCTCAAAGCCGGCCGACAGGTCGTCATTGTCAGCTCGGGCGCGATCGGCATGGGTCGCGGCCAGTTGGGCGCGGAATCGGCGAAAGACATCAAGATGCGCCAGGCGTGTGCGGCCATTGGCCAGCCGCTCCTGATGGCCGAGTATCGCAAATCTTTTCTGCGCTACGGCGTGCCCGTCGCCCAGGTGCTCCTGACCGCCGAGGTGCTCAACAACCGAAGGACTTACCTGAACCTTCGCAACTCCATCGAGACGCTGTTGAAGCTGTCCGTCGTGCCGATCCTGAACGAGAACGACAGCGTGAGCACGGAGGAGATCGGCTCGGCCTTCGGCGATAACGACAAGCTCAGCGCCTTAGTCGCCAGCAAGATCGACGCGGACCTGCTCATCATGCTCAGCGACGTTGACGCCCTTTACGACCGGAATCCGCGAAAATTTCCCGATGCCCAGCCTATCCCGACCGTCTTCGAGATCACGGACGAGATCGTCCGGACCGCCGGGGGAAAGGGCAGCAGATACGGTACGGGCGGGATGAAGACCAAAATCGAGGCGGCCAAGATCGCTTCCAACGCGGGCTGCCGGATCGTGCTGGCGGACGGCCGGCTCAAAGACGTCATCAGCCGAATCGTCGCCGGTGAAGAGATCGGCACTATCTTCATGCCGCGACGTAGGCTCTCCAACCGCGCCAGGTGGATTCTCAACAGCGCCCCGGCCGGGACCATACGTATCGACGATGGTGCGATGCGAGCGGTCAGGGCCCGCAAGAGCCTTTTGCCCAGCGGTGTTGTCGACGTCGAAGGCGCTTTCGAGGCCGGCTCGGTTGTGATGTTGAACGACAGCGCGAAAGCCGTGGCGAGTATCGGCAGCGCGCAGCTCAAGGCGCTGGCGGGTAAGCACAGCACCGAAATCAAAAAGCTGCTCGGCCCCAAGCACCGTGACGTCGTGGCGATCCCGGAAGACATTGTTATCATTGACTATTGACCATTAACTGTGAATGGCCCACTTATTTCCAGCCCTGTTGGAGTCCTGACCGTCCTTTGCGGGATTGGGGCGTTTTTCTTTCTCCTCGAAAAGCAGACCGGCTGGAAGCTCTTCAACTATTTCCCGCCGCTGATCTTCATCTACGCCGTTCCCGCGATTTTGTCGAATACCGGCGTCCTGGCCAACACCTCGCCGGCGTACGATTGGCTTAGCTCGACCGTGCTGCCGCTGTTCCTCGTCATCATGCTGCTCAAAGTGGACGTCGCCTCGACCGTGAGGGTCATGGGCCGGGGTGTGTTCGTGATGCTCTTCGGGACCGCCGGCGTGGTGCTCGGCGCCCCGATTGCGTTTCTGCTCGTTAAAAACAAACTGCCCGACGACATCTGGAAGGCTTTCGGAACGCTGGCAGGCAGTTGGATCGGCGGGACGGGCAATATGGCGGCCGTGAGCGAAGGGATCAAAACCAGCGGGGAGGGCTTCGGATTAGCCGTGCTTGGCGACAATCTCGTCTACATCATCTGGCTGCCGATTCTGTTAGGCTCGAAGAATTTCGCGGGCTTTTTCAATCGGTTCACGCGGGTGGACAGCAAGCGAATCCAAATGCTCGAGATGGCCCAAACCAAAAAGGACGAGCAGCGTGAACGCGTTCAAATGAGACATTTTCTCTACCTTCTGTTTCTGGGATTCGCTTGCACGTGGATAGCGGAGGCTCTCTCCGTCAAACTGCCTGAATTCAAGCCGATCTTGACGGCCTCGAGCTGGAAAATTCTGCTGATTACGACAATGGGCCTTGGGCTTTCCCTAACCCCCGCCAGGCGCATCCCGGCCAGCCACGAGTTAGCGATGGCGCTGGTTTATCTCTTCGTCGCGAACATGGGCGCCAAGGCCGACGTCTCCGGCCTGACCGCCTCCGCCCTCTGGTTCATCCTCGCGTGCTATATTTGGATCGCCATACACGGCGCCTTTTGCGTCTTGGGCGCGTATCTGCTGAGAGTGGATATCGGCTCGACGGCGATTGCCAGCGCCGCCAACATCGGCGGGGCCGCCAGCGCCCCCGTCGTCGCCGCCCACCACAACGAAAAGCTCGTCCCCGTCAGCATCCTCATGGCCCTGATGGGCTACGCCATAGGAACCTACGGCGCCCACCTAACCGCCTGGCTCTGCTACCTTCTTTCCAGTTAACGAGCCTCGCGGATTTCGATCTTTCGTTATTCGCTATTGGATATTCGATATTCAAGGCTTATGTGTTCTGCGTGCTGCTTCTTGGCATTTCCTATACATTCTCTGCATCTTCATTCACCGTATGAGATACACTTTTGAGATAGATAAGTATACAGTTCTTGATTCTGACTGTAAAGGCGTCACAAAAGCAGGACTGACGGGTTACCCCTGGGTGGGTCATATAGATGGTTCTCAAGAAGAATACGTAGTTACCACAATAGACATGTTTCGATTTCCGTGTTAAATACTCAAGTTCGGTGTTGCGATCGGTCTCTTTGGATCACACAGAGGAAGGTACTGAAATTACTACCTCATCTTATTAAGGTGCAATATTATGAAATGGATCGTATT
>CAYZAH010000741.1:0-2796 GCA_964475805.1 uncultured Pirellulales bacterium
GAAGTCATAAATGCCGGCGATCAGACGGCAGATGGTTTCACAGCCGACGTCTACGCCGGTAATTACTTCTTAGGCTCCGAGAGCCTCGGCAGTTTGGAACCTGGGGTGTCGACCCTGTTCTGGGTCTTTGGCTCACTACCCGACGATATTCCCCCCGGCCATTATTCCATTCAAATGGACATCTATTGTTCCAACGACGGTAATTCCGGAAACGATTCGGGATCGGACGCCTCAGGTGTCACCGTCATCGCCAAGCCCCCTCCCGCTCCGGATTTGTGGTTGGAGGGCGTCTGGATCAGGAATATTCACAGCATCTATTATCCGGGTGACTCGGTACCCATCGATTGCTCCGTCCGGAACGTCGGCGACAGCACGTCGGACAGCTACACGGCCTATGTCTCCGCCGGCGATTACAGTTTGGGTTCCGGCAGCGGCGGCGCGGTGGAAGCCGGTGAAATCAGCTCCATTCTGATACCCTGCTCGCTGCCGGAGGACATGGCCGAGGGCGTCTACTCCGTCTCGGTGGAGATCTATTGCTCGAACGACGTTAACACGAGCAACAACTCGAACTCGGCGAATGGGAATCTCCGCGTCGCCAAGAAAGGACCTGCCGACGTCGTGGTTCGGTCCATCGACGCACCCGACGGCATGTACAGGCCCGGCGACCCGATTGTGGTCAACGTTTCCGTGGAGGCCGTCGGCGGCCAGCTTGTGAGCAGTTGTGACATCGATCTGTACGCATCGACGGACACAACGATTTCTGCCGGTGACTACCTCATTCACGAGGGCAACATAAGCAGCATGGAACCGGGCAGTTCCGTGTCCATCGATTTTCCGTGTCAATTCCCTTCGGGCATGCCGCTTGGCAGCTACTATATCGGCGTGATCCTCACTCAGTCTACTCTTGACGGTACAGAAACCGCCACGGCGTACGATACCGTGCCCGTCTATGTCGGCAACCCGTGCGAGCTGGTCGTCGAATCGGTTGATGCTGAGGACGGCGAGTATCTGGCCGGCGGCGAAATCCACGTTTACAGCCTGATCAAAAACGTCGGGCAGTATCCTTCGGACCGTTACACGGTTGACTTCTACGTATCGAGCGACACAACAATTACAACCGAGGACGATTTGATTGGTTATGTGGATCGCGAAGGTCTGGCGGCCGGCCATCAACATAGTTTTGATACAACTTGCCAACTCCCTGCCACCATCGATCGGGGCGCCTATTATATTGGACTGATCGTCACGTGTATGAACGATGACGTGAAGTCAAACAATACGGGCCACGACGTCGTGCCGATTGAACTGGTTTATCCGGCCGGCACCGTGTGCGGACAGATTCGCTATCAGGACAGAGATGGCGGTGAGCACCCCGTTAGATACAGTCGCGTCGAAGTCTACGAAGCGGACGGAAACACCAATTCACTCGACGACCTTCTGCTCGGACAGACGCACACGGACGACAGTGGAAACTACGGCCTCGCACTGGATGGCGGCAAGGGCGACGGAGACGTCTACATCAGGATCTACGCCGAGGGTGTCAGCGGCGCCTGCGCCGGAACGACCAGCACGATCTGTCGCGTTTCAGACGACTTGTTCCATGAAGTCTACACATTGCAGAGCGCCCTCTATCCACATCCGGGAGATTCCTTTGTCATCATCGACGTGACGGCCCCCAACACCGGTGGCGAATTCATGGTGTACGATGCCGTTGTCGAGGGCTTCGACAAGGCGTATGCGTTCATGGGAATCGAGATGCCGGAGCTTGCGGTCTATTGGCCGACCTCGGATGATATGACCTACTACGATCCGGGAGCCGGCATCTTTGTCTGTCAGGGTGACCGCGGAGACCGCGACGTTATCCTGCACGAGTACGGTCATTACGTAGCGGAAGTCTACCAGTTCGCGCAGGGCGACGTCGGCGAGAATCCCACGCATTTCTGGAATCTCGATCTGCGCCGCTACCCGGTCTGGCGAGACTCCGATGAGGCAAGGAATCTGGCCTTTCGTGAATCCTGGGCTTCGCTGTTCGGGATCGCCATGCAATATGGGAACACGGACTATCCCAACTCCGGCGACGCCAAGTATCAGGACGTCGATGAAGAAACCGACGAAGTGCTCGAGGTCGACCTCGAAGGAGGCGAGGAATCATGGTGCAAGCCGGGCGAGTTCTACGAAAACATGAATTGCTGCGCCTTGTGGGACATCTTCGACGACAGAGTCGATGGTTATCTCGATCTGATCAGCGATCCATCACTGACCAACACATGGAACGTGATGTGCTCGTACCGGCCCGATGATATCATCGACTTCTGGAACGGCTGGTGCTTGAGCTGCGGCTACGATAGCAAGATAAGATACATCTTCCGCGCGCACAATCTGCCCTACGGACTTCCGCCCGAGCCTGAACGCGAGAATCGCCCTCCCGTCGCCGATGCGGGCGAGGACCAGACCGTCTATCAGACGTACGCAGGAGGGGCGGTGGTATCCTTGAACGGCTCAGGCTCGGACGAAGATGGGGACGACTTGACGTACGAATGGCAGACCCCCGGCGGGCGCCGCACCAAGGCGTCCACCAGCGCTGAATTTCCGGTGGGTGAATCAACGGCGACCCTTACAGTCTCCGACGGCGAATTCAGTGACTCCGACTCGATCACCGTTACCGTGATCGCAACCGATCCCGGATCGTGGACTGCGGGAAATTAGCCGTTCGCGCCGCCGAAGTGGGATCATCTCACGAACGGACGTGTGGGCCGCAACCTGAGCCCGGCCCTATCGAATTCCTGACTGCGCGCC
>CAYZAH010000742.1:0-2792 GCA_964475805.1 uncultured Pirellulales bacterium
AATCCTCGATGAGATACCTCATTGCCTCGGCCGGACGGGGAAAATGTTCACTTGCCAACATTTCGACGTGGTTCCGGATATGTTGGTGATCGGCAAGGGGTTAGGCGGCGGGATTTTCCCGTTGGCGGCACTGATCGCGCGCGAGGATCTCGACGTCGCGTCGGATCGCGCCCTGGGCCACTACACGCATGAGAAGAATCCCGTAGCCTGCGCGGCCGCCTCGGCCACAATTGCATGTATAGAAGAAGAGAACCTGATCGCCAATGCCGAGAGAATGGGCAACTACGCCATGAATCGTCTGCGCGACATGATGCAGCGACACGGGTTGATCGGAGCCGTCCGGGGGCTCGGGCTTTTGATGGGAATCGAACTGGTTAAAGACCGACAAACGAAAGAGCCGGCAAGGGATGAAGCCGAGCGTTTGATGTATGGTGCACTGAGCAGAGGGCTGAGTTTCAAGATAACGATGGGTAACATCGTCACCTTAACGCCGCCGCTAACGATTACCGAGCCGGAGATGGACAAGGCTTTGAACATCCTGGACGAATGTCTTGAAGAGATAGAGAGATAGGAAAGGAACGATTGATGAGTTTTGTGTATCACAGAATCTACAAGGGGCCGGTGAAACTTGTTATTTTCGATTGGGCGGGGACGACCTTGGATTACGGCTGTTACGCCCCGGCGGTGGTTTTCGTCGAGGTCTTCAAGCGACGCGGCGTGGAGATCACCATGGCACAGGCCCGGCGGCCTATGGGTCTAAAGAAGCTGGACCATATCCGAGCGATCTCGCAGCAAGACGAAGTCGCGGCGCTTTGGAAGAAAGTTCACGGCAAGGCGTGCACGGAAGCCGACGTGCAGGACATGTTCGAGAAGGACTTCGTCCCGCTCCAGGTGGCCTGTATCGCGGATTATAGTGAGCTGATTCCCGGAACCGTTGAAACCGTCAACGAGCTGAAAGGCCGGGGGATAAAGATCGGCTCCACCTCCGGCTACTTCACCGAAGCGATGGAGATCAACTTCCGCGAGGCGAAGAAGCAAGGGTACGTTCCCGATGTCAACGCCTGCGCCAGTGACGTCCCGGCCGGTCGGCCTGAGCCGTGGATGGTGCTGAGCAACATGCAGCAGGCCCGCGTTTTTCCTCCCGAAGCGGTCGTTAAGATCGACGACACGAAGCCGGGTATTGCGGAAGGACTCAATGCGGGAACGTGGACCATCGGCTTGGCCAAGACGGGCAACGAGGTGGGGCTGAGTGAGAAGGAATTGGCTGCTCTGTCCGCCGACGAAGTCAAACGTAGAGTCGCAAGGGCGGCGGACGGCCTGGCCAAATCCGGCGCTCACTACGTCGTCGAGTCCGTTGCGGACGTACCGCCTGTCATCAACGAAATCGAGCAAAGGCTCAAAATGGGAGACAGGCCATAAGATTCAATCCGTCTGGACCGTCGAGGGCATCGCAATGAACAAGCTATATAGTTTTGGGATAGCTGTAGCGTTTATTACCTTGATTCCCACCTGCACGCCTATCAATGCGGCGGTTTGGCCGACGGGACGAGAGTTGGTTGAATTGCAGGCCAAACCATTCGATCTGCGTGATGTGCGGCTACTGGATGGGCCGTTCCGGGCTGCGATGCTTCGTACACAGAAGTACCTGCACGCCTTGGAATCGGACCGGTTGCTGTGGTATTTTCGCGAAACTGCAGGTTTAGAGACGCCGGGTGAGCCGATGGGCGGTTGGGAAAAGACGGAACTACGCGGCCACACAATGGGCCATTATCTCTCCGCTTGTGCCTTGCTGTATGCCGCAATGGGCGATGAGACGATCAAAGCCAAGGCCGATGCTATCGTCGCTGAGCTGGCCAAATGCCAGAAGACGATGGGTACAGGCTACCTTAGTGCCTATCCGGAAGAAGAGATCGATCGCGTCATCGCTCTCAAGCCCGTATGGGCTCCGTGGTATACCCTTCACAAAATCTTCGCCGGCTTGATCGACATGTCCGTCTATTGTGACAACGAACAGGCCCTCGACGTCGCACAACGTATGGCGTCGTGGGCCAAGGGGCGTCTCGACAAGCTGGATCGAACGGCAATGCAGAAGATGCTCGACAAGACCGAGCAGGGCGGGATGAATGAAGCGCTTGCCAATCTTTATGGTTTCACCGGCCAGAAGCAATGGCTGGAGCTCGCTGAGCGGTTCAATGCCGACGCCTATAACGACCCGCTGATTCTGCACCGTGACGAACTGACCGGTTTGCACGTCAACTCATTTATTCCGAACATGATCGGCATGGCACGGCAATACGAGCTATCCGGCAATACGGTTGACCGGCATATCGGCGAGTTCTTTTGGCAATGTGTAGTCCACGGGCGGAGCTATTGCAGCGGCGGTACATCCATCGATGAGCACTGGAAAAGTCCGCCCTACCGCCTGGCCGATCAGCTCGGAGATCATACGCAGGAAAGCTGCTGCACGTACAATATGCTCAAACTGACCCGTCACCTGTTCGCGTGGCAGCCCCGGGCTGAGTATTTCGACTACTACGAACGAAACCTGCTCAACTCAATCCTGGCGACGCAGGACCCGAAAACGGGAATGATGATGTATTTTGTTACACTGGCTCCGGGTAGGTGGAAGTATTTCAACACGCCGTGCGATTCGTTTTGGTGCTGTACCGGAACTGGAATGGAGAACCACGTCAAATACGGCGACTCGATTTATTATCACAAGAACAAAACGCTTTGGGTTAACCTGTACATTGCCAGCGAGCTGCATTGGAAGGAACAAGGTGTCACTATCC
>CAYZAH010000743.1:0-2787 GCA_964475805.1 uncultured Pirellulales bacterium
GCGCGAAATTGCTCTCGTTACTACGCAAGGCCCATGATTATGACCAACGCGGCCTATGGAAACAGGCGGAGCAGATCTATGACGCCATCTGGAAGGAATTGGGTGTGAAGAATCCTCATCCGGATTGGAAGATGTCGCGATGCCCGGGGCTGGTCGATGAGTTGACGGAGAAAGTGGTTCGAGGCTGTCAAGTCGTCAGGCAGTTGGATAGCCGGCATATTCTCTGGCAAAACCATGCCCCGCGAAACTCCGTCGCGAGTCTGCGAAATTACAACCAAGCTGTTGACGCCGCTGGCTGTGACATTTATCCGGTGCCGTTCAGCCCCACTTCCGGACATAGTGACTTGAAGGACACGAATCTCACTTCGGTCGGGGCGTATACCGACCGGATGCGGGAGGCGGCGCCGGGCAAGTCGATTTGGATGGTGTTGCAGGGCTTCGGCTGGCACGATCTTAGTGAGAGCGGAAAGAATGACCCGGATACCCACAGGGGTCGGCGTCCCACCTTCTCGGAAACGCGCTTCATGGCCTACGATGCAATCGTGCACGGGGCAAATGCCATCCTCTATTGGGGGACGCACAGTATTGAAAAAGACAGCCCGCTGTGGCGTGACATCATGAAGGTCACCAGAGAGCTTCGTGCTCTGGAGTTCGGGATTGTCGGAGATTCGCCCAAGGAGCCGCCCGTTGCCGTCGCGGACGAGACCTATGGCTCGATTGACGGGCAGGGGCCCCGGCTGAGGCTTCGTAAGACGCAAAACGATTGGGCCCTGATCGCAGTGAACGAGCACAGTCAGGGTATTTCTTTCACGATCCGAGGATTGCCGGGAGAATTGGAAGGCCGGACACTCTATCGCTTGAATTCGGAGGAGACACATCTGGTCACGGGGGGAGGATTTCACGATGGAATCTCCGGCTTTGGCATTCACGTCTACGCCACGAGCCGACGCTTTGAAGTCAAATAGTACACAAGCGGATTGCAATGGCTTGGCCTCTGTGATTGCAGAAGTGAAAGTCTTGGGATGGAGATGTCCCGTTTTTGGAGAACAGCCTATGTCTACTCGAACCGTCGTCGTATTCGTCATCGTCTGTGTCACTTCACTTGTCGGCTTTTCAAAATCAATGCCACCCATCCCGGAGACCACGTATCAGATCGTTGGTGACTTCTCGCGTGTGCAGTCAGGGCGGGCGTGGAAGCCTATGGCCGGGAGCGAGCCGGCCTCCATTGTGGACATTGACGGAAAGAAAGCCGTGCGCCTGCCGTGCAACTTCCGGGGTACGAGAATGGATCGCGCTTCCTGGGACTACGATATCAAGCTGGACCTCACGATGTGCAAGGGTCTGCAATTTCTTTTCTTCTGTCGCGATACGTCGCCTGTGGCCTATTTCACAATGTATTTGCACAGCGGCGATGGCTGGTACCGGGTTCCGTTCGATGCTCCAGCTTCCTCCAAATGGTCTGTAGTCAAAATCCAGAAAGACACAGCCGGCGTCGAAGGTCGGCCCGCCGGATGGGGCAAGATTGATACGATTCGCGTTTCCGCCTGGCGCGGGCGGGACGTGGATACGGAATTCTACATCGCGGCCCTGGGCACGTTCGGCATGGGTGGAAAGATCGTCGTTGTTCGCGGTGATTCCGCTGCAAATCGGGCACCGGGAGAACTGAACGGCATTAAGCAATTCACGTCCGTTGTGACCGGGCTGCTCGACCGAGCGAGCTTGCCGAACGTGGTCCTGAGCGATCTCGATGTCACGTCGGAACGGCTGGCGGGCATCAAGCTGGTCATTCTGCCTTACAATCCGTCCGCGCCGAAGACGCTGGTAGACGAGCTGATCCGGTTTCTTCAAAGAGGCGGCAAGCTAATCGCCTGTTACATGCTGCCAGACCGTCTTGCGCCGATCGTAGGTATTCGCGTCGGCCCGCATGTCCGCCAGGAATATCCAGGCTACTTCGCGTCGATTCGCCCGTGCGACGACGTGCTTCAAGGGATGCCGGCCGTGACCGAACAGGCCTCGTGGAATATCCGTGATGCCTCCGCCGTTGAGGGGCGCAGCCGAGTGGCCGCATGGTGGTTTAGCGATGACGGTCGGTCTACCGGCAAGGCGGCCATCATAGCCAGTGACGATTGCATATTCTTGACACATGTACTCCTGCCTGATGACTCATCCATGAAGCTCCAACTGTTGCTGGCGATGATTGGAAACTTGGCGCCCGATCTGTGGCGCGATGCGGCCCGGGGTAGTCTCGACCAAGTCGGCCAGCTCGGACCCTACGATGGTTACGATTCGGCGAAGGCAGGTATAAGCAAAGCAGCGTCGGGAAATCGCCGTGCGATCACGGTGCTCGACTCGGCGAACGGGTTTCGGAGCAAAGGCACGGTTCTACTTTCCGAGGGGAAATACTCTCAGGCCATTGCCGCCGCTGAAAAGGCCCAGGAATCACTGATCGACGCGTATTGTATGGCGCAAAAGTCTTTGTCCGGCGAGCACCGCGCGTTCTGGTGCCATAGCGCGTTCGGTGTGGCCGGGATGAGTTGGGACGAGGCGGTCCGGCGACTGGCCGAGGACGGCTTTACGGCGATTCTGCCGAACATGCTATGGGGTGGTGTAGCGTTTTACGATAGTGACGTCTTGCCCGTCGCGCCCGCCGTCAAAGAGAAAGGGGATCAGATCGCTCTCTGCCTGGCGGCGTGCAAGAAATACGGCGTTCAGTGTCACGTCTGGAAGGTCAATTTCAATATGGGGTGGGCAACGGATAAGAGCTTCATCGACAAGATGAAAGCCGAG
>CAYZAH010000744.1:0-2781 GCA_964475805.1 uncultured Pirellulales bacterium
GGTTACATTGCCGAATGTATAGATGAGTATTGCCCGAAACAAAATCGCCACTTGCACCAAGTCCAGGAGAAAGCCTGGGAATTTACCTGAAGGGCGATAGATAAAAACTACCCATGCTATGGCTGGGAGCTTGATATTCCGGAGTATTTCGTCATCTACGGCTACAATGAAACGGGCTATTACATCTCCGGCCCCGGCTGCGATGAAGGCAAAGGCCCGATTCCCCGGAACGATCTGGGGCGATCCGAAATCGGCTCGGTTTTGGTTTGCAGTGTCCAGCCGACAACACCGGCAAACCATCGCAAGACCGTGCGCGAGGCCCTGACCTATGCCCTGGACATGGGTCACAATCGCAGCAAGTGGACGGACCGGGCGGGCGGCCTCGAAGGCTACGATGCGTGGATTCGTACGATGGAGGCGGGCGGCGCGGGAAGGTTCGGCTTGGGCTACAATGCGGCGGTATGGGCTGAGTCCAGGCGATTCGCCGTCGAATTCCTAAAAGAAGCGCGAGACCGGCTGGACAAGAGTCTCGAGCCACTTTTTGCTGCCGCCCTAAAGCACTACAACGTCGTCGCGCAGAGCCTCAAGATCGTTTCGGATACCTATCCGTTCAAGAAATGTGCCCATGAGAGCATCCCGGTTGACAACCAGGCCCGCATAGCCGTCGAAGCGCTCAAGCGCGCCCGCGATGCTGAGTCCGACGGTTTGGATGCTCTTGCTCGCATCATAGAAGACATGCCTTCTCCATAAAAGCCCTCCCTCCAGACAACTCGCGTTACTTTTTGGGCTCGGAGTGCCTTTAATAAGTGAGCGCGGGAAATAACCCGACTCTTGATAAAGAATACAACAAGATGAAATTTGGTGTGAAAGTGGGTGGTCATTACAGAACGTGTTCTTTCCGTAGAAGGGAGTGGCAAACTATGAACGGCGTTAAATATCTTCTCTTCGGCACTTGTCTTCTTGTGATCGTGTTTGCGTCCGGCTGTGTCGTCGTATCCGACGTGCCCGGCCCCGCCGTTGTTGGAGCCATCGAGGTCGGCTATCCCCCGCCACCTCCTCCGCCACCGGTCATTATCACCCGGCCGCCCCGCCCGAGCGGGTTCCATATCTGGATCGACGGAAACTACGTCGTGAGTGGTGATGCGTGGGTCTGGGCGCCCGGACACTGGGCAAGGCGGCCGCATAGACATTCGGCCTGGGTGCGGGGTTACGCCAATCGAAGAGGTGAGGTCTGGCACTGGACGCCCGGCCATTGGCACTAATGCAGCCAGACCTGAGTTATCCTTCGTGCGTCGGCGTCAATCCTCGACGGTGATGTCTTTCCAAACAACCGTTGTCCGTCCGGCCATGTCCACTGTCGCGGCTCGTAAACGATATGTCCCCGGTTGCCCGATTGTGAATTGAATCTCCACTTCGGTCCGGCCGCCTTCGCTACTAATGCGAGGCTCGGCGTTCCCGTCGCGAAGAAAACGATAATCCTCCGGCTCTGGCCCGTACAACTCCCAGAGTACCATTGCGTTTCTGTAGACGCCGTTCGAGTCAGCCCCCAACGTATAATAGATATCGGAGGAACCTCTCGTCAGAAGAGCGCGAGCGGTGACGTGCAAAGGGGCTTCACCCGTTTGAGTTGAAACCTCGATAGTCAAGCCGGGCGGATCACCTCCGGGCCGGCTTGGGATTCTCGGGCCATCGTATAGAGCAGTCTTCCCGTCAGCACTCACCTCGACCTTGCCGTCTTCCCTCACTCGGACGACCTGACGGTATCCCGCGACCGGACGTTTTTCGATATCCCACAAAAGATCATACGCCACCCCCTCTCGGATACACCGCTCAATTTCCGTGAAGAAGTTGCCCATAACTCGACGGTACTTGACGCCCGCCCGGTTCGTACGTTCCAGGTTAAGCTCGCCGAGCCCCCACAGATTGCCTTTGCCCATGTAAACGTGACCAAGGTTGTAGCCGGCAGGCAGAAGAATCGCGACCTCCGCGGCCCGTTTCAGTTTTTGCAGATTCCTGTACGGATGGCTTTCGGCGTGCGCTCGCAGATTCCTCGTCAGGGCCAGGCACTCATGGTAGGGTACGCAAGCAAGGCGGGCCGAATCCCAAAAGAAGAAGTACCGTGCTCCGAGGTCGTACGCATGGGTGAAGAACCAGAAGGCATCCGCCCGATCGACCTGGCCATAGATACTCGTTCCCCATGACTTGTTCGTGAGCCTGGCGGCGCCGCGCAAAAACCCGTAAATAACGTCGATCAGGTTCTTGGGGTCGTCAATCGGAATCTGGCACAGGTAGGCCATGTCCATCTCGGGGAGCGTCCGGAGCGTTCCAAAACGCCCCGGCGGCTCGAAGACCATCGCAGAAGGTGGGCCATCCTGTCCCTCGCCAAGCTGATAAGCGGCGGAGCTAATCATCGTTTCCCAACTGTAGAGGTTCTGCTGCAAGAAAGCCATGTTACCGACGTCCGCGTCCGGCCTCGCCGCCAAGCCGCGAAGCAAAGCCGTGGGAGAGCCTTGGTACTTCGCGTTGTGAAAGTACTTCTGAAATTCCTCCAGGACAACTTGGGGTGTAATGGCTCTTCTAAACTCCGGGTCCTTTCTCAGGCGGGGTCGAATCACGTGGTCCCTGGTGCAAACCGCCGGCTCGTCGAGAAACAGGATAGGACCGAGATAATTACTGCGATAAAGGCACTCCGGATAGCTGACCTGCTCCCCGCCGATCCCCCAATAGAACACGTTCCGGCGGTCGATCCATCCCGCTTGCTCTTTGTCAACGCGCAGACAA
>CAYZAH010000745.1:0-2779 GCA_964475805.1 uncultured Pirellulales bacterium
GGAATATTGATCTTTGGCGAACGCGAAGATCAGGCCGGCTGCTTTGGCGCGTGGCTAAAGGACGGCGGTCCAAGCGTTCCCAGAAGGAGGTTTATTATGTTTAAGAAATTGATCTATCTGGCAACGTGTTTTGTTTTGGTCTCGGCCGTCACCGAGGTGGTCCGGGCCGACCTTGCCGGATGGGACGCGGCCATCAGCGACTCCGGGCCGCTTCACTGGTACAAGTTCGATGAGGCCGGAACGGACTGCATCGACTCGGGCAGCGGCGGCCTCGACGGCGTCTACAGCGGCGTCTTGTTAGGCCAGGAAGGTCGCTTCGAGGCGGGCACGGCCGCGCGATTCACCCGGGACGATGGTGACGTTGTCAACTTCACCGACGCAACCGATCTGGAGGCCCCGTGGACCGTAGAATATATCGTGAAAACGCTAAAGGCGCCCGCCGCTCAGGAACCGCAAGCTCTGCATGACAGCGGCACGACGTCCGTTCGCCTGGCCGGATGGACCACCGTAGGCGAAGCCGGCTTTACGCTGTATGGCGTCGCTGATTATCAGTTCACACCGGAGCAGGGTTTGACGCTCGCGGATCTGGTGGTGCCGCAGGACAAATGGATGCACGTGGTCTGGCGCAGTGACGCTGCAGCCGGCACGCAACTGTTCTTCGACGGAGTGTTGGTGGGGACCAGCCCGGACAGCATTGCACTGGGACGTCTGAGGATCGGCAGCCATGGCGCGACGACCAACGCCTTTGACGGCGTCTTAGACGACGCGGTCGTCTTTGACCGGGCACTGACCGACGACGAGATCCTTACCCACGCTTCCAAAACCTTTCCGGTCAAAGCGACCAATCCCAGTCCGGCGAATGGCGCCCTGTACGCGGATACGTGGGTGAATCTGAGCTGGACGGCGGGCTCGACCGCCGCCTCGCACGACGTGTACATGGGTGAGAGTCTTGAGGATGTCAATAACGCAACGCCGGACTCCGACGTATTCCGAGGCAACCAAACGGCGACGTTCCTCGTGGCCGGATTTCCCGGATTTGCATTTCCGGACGGCCTTGTTCCCGGCACGACCTACTACTGGCGAGTCGATGAAGTCGAGGCCGATGGCACGACGAAATACAAAGGCGACATCTGGAGCTTCACGGTTCCACCGAAGAAGGCCTACGATCCCAGTCCGGCTAACGGCGCCGAGTACGTGGCCGTGGACACGATCCTGAGCTGGACACCCGGTTTTGGTTCCAAATTGCACACGGCGTATTTCGGTACCAGCTTTGACGACGTGAACGATGCAGCCGGAGGGTTGCCTCTAACCGTAACGACCTACAATCCCGGTCCGCTCGAAAAGGACATGACCTACTACTGGCGTGTCGATGAGTTCGACGGCGCCACGACACATAAGGGCGAGGTATGGAGCTTTAGCACGATTCCCACGATTGCCATCACGGACCCGGCGATGATGGGCTGGTGGAAGCTCGACGAAGGCGCGGGCAGCGTGGCCGTGGACTGGTCGGGCCACGACAATATCGGCACGCTCACCAACGGGCCCCAATGGGTCGCCGGATATGATGGCGCGGCGCTGGAGATGGACGGCACGAACTGGGTGGATTGCGGAAGCGACGACAGCCTGGCCATCACGGGGCCGCTCACCATTACCTGCTGGGTCAACCCCGATGATCTGACCGGCGACAGAGGCTTTGCCGGACGAAACGGAGCGTACGCCTTCAAGTCTCATGGCACGAACCTCCGGTTCACCACGCCCGGCATTCATGATCACGACGCCGCCAATGCGATCCTGGAGATGGGAGTCTGGCAACACGTAGCCGCGACCTTCGATCCGGATCAGACGGGCGGAATGGCGTTCTTCATCAACGGCGTCGAGATGGACCGGCTGGATGCATCGAGCGTCGCCGCCGGCACTGGGCCGTTCCTGATCGGGAACAATCAGTGGGCCAACCAAACGTACATCGGTCAAATGGACGACGTGCGCGTCTACAGCGAGATACTAACCGCCGAGGACATCACCCGGGTCATGCGCGGCGATCCGCTGCTCGCCTGGGCGCCCAGCCCGGCCAATGGCTCGACGCCGGACGTCGACCAGGCATTGCCGCTAAGCTGGTCGGCAGGTGACGATACGTCGCAACACGACGTTTACTTCGCGATGGACGAGACTGCCGTGGACGGCGCCGACGCCTCCGATGCGACGGGCGTCTATCGCGGCCGTCAGAATGGCACCACCTATACACCGCCGGAAGGCGTCGAATGGGGTGGCGGGCCTTACTACTGGCGAATCGACGAGGTCCATACCGATGGGACGATCAGCAAAGGCCGAATCTGGAGCTTCTCCGTGGCGGATTTCGTCCTGGTGGACAACTTCGAGAGTTACACGGACAACGACGCGGCCAACCAGGCCATCTGGCAGCACTGGATCGACGGATTCGGCGTCGCCGATAACGGCGCGCAGGTCGGCTACTTGTTGCCACCTTACGCCGAGCGGACGATTGTCCATAGCGGCAATCAGTCCATGCCGTTGATGTATGACAACACGAACGGTGTAACGAACTCGGAAGCCAAACTCTCACTGACGGCTCCGCGCGACTGGACCCGGCACGGCCTGAGCACTCTTTCATTGTGGTTCAGAGGCTACCCGGCCTCGGTGGGCAGCTTCGTGGAAGCCCCGGTGGGCACGTACACGATGACCGGCTCCGGCGCCGATATCTGGGGCACCGCCGATCAGTTCCACTATGCGTTCAAGACGCTGACCGGCGCCGGCTCAATCGTTG
>CAYZAH010000746.1:0-2776 GCA_964475805.1 uncultured Pirellulales bacterium
GCTTCCTGAACTGTGGGTTCAAATTAGCCGCCACGGGTGGTTCGGCGATGGGCGTAATGCCGGTCCCGCTCGGCTACAGCCGGACGTATGCGAAGCTGGACGGCCCGCTGACCGAAGCCAACTATCTCAGGGCGATCCGCGCAGGCCGGACCTTCGCCACCAGCGGCCCGATGCTCATCTTGACCACCGACGGTCTGGACAGCGGAGCCGAGATTCGGTATTCCACCAGCCGCAGTAAGCCCATCCGCATCAAAACCGACTTGCGGAGCATCCAACCCATTGATTCGCTTGAACTCATCGGCAATGGGGAAGTGATAGAGAAGATCGACCTGAAAGCCAAAGCGCCTTCGCCCATCATCGAAGAGTCCCTCGTTCTGGCGTACAGCCCCCGGCGTAGCGGCTGGGTCGTCGCCCGAGCGGTCTTCACCAGTCCAGACGGACGGCTGCGCCAAGCCCACACCAGCCCCGTCTATATCACGGTGGACGACAAACCCACGGCCTCAAAAGCCGACGCCGAGGTCATGATCCGCTGGGTTGACCGGCTGCTCGAGGTCTCTGCGAAGCCGGGCCGCCACCGGTCAGACACGGAACGGGCCGAGGTCCAGGCCGTCTTCAAACAGGCTAGACAAAAATATGAATCCATCGCTCAGACGGCCCGGCAAGCCTGGAGAGACTGATAAATGCTGTTTTTGGCGTCTCCCTGAGCGACGTCGAGAGGAAAAGCGGTCTTCTGCAGGTCGCCGCGGTTGCTCCACCGCACAGCGGGAGGGGTCCGAAAATCGTGCCCGCCCGGTCGATTTTTTTCTTGACTGGCGGTTCCAAACCGTGTATCTTGAATTTGAGTAAGTTTTTTGTCCTGTCTTGGAGCGTTCAGAACAAGTTTATGTGGGAGTAGCATCATGAAGAGTCGAAAAGCGTTCACGTTGATCGAGTTGCTGGTCGTTATTGCGATCATTGCGATCCTACTGGCTATCCTGATGCCGGCCTTGCAACGGGTGAAGAAACAGGCCAGAGGGATTCTGTGTAGGCACAACCTGAAAAATTACGGCCTGGCGGGTCGGTTATACCTGGATGACAATGACAATATTTTCCCCTATTCCTTCAGTTGGCTCTATAAGAGCAACTATAGCGGGTGTCGTTGGCACAATGCCAGCATGAGCCTCACCGAGAGGCCGGAGGATGCCGGGTGCTTCTGGCCGTATCTGAAGGACAAAGACATCAACCTGTGCCCCGAATTCGACCTTGCGGCCCGAATGATGGGGTGCCGTAACTGTGACGGTACGACCATCCCCATTGAGCCTCAATACAGTTACTGCATGAACTCTTACCTCAATGGCGACGGAATGAACTACGTGCCCGCTCAATACAAGAAGGGCAGCTTTGATAAAATTAACAAGGAAGGGATGGTGGTGAATCCTGCGGGAGTGTTCTTCTTCTCCGAGGAAAATACGTGGTCCATTTCGGGCATCAACGGCGCCGGCATCAACGACAACAACCTGCGCTCCACGCCGAACTGCACGACCGACAGCTTCGCGACGTACCATAACACTTCTGCTTCAAGAATAAATAACGGTACGGCGAACGCTGTGTTTGTGGACTCGCACGTCGAGGAAGTTTCCGCCTACCCGGCCGGTAATACGTTCCTTTTGAGCTGGCCGATTGGAGCGCCCATTCCCGAGAGTGGTTTCTGATATTGAGCTACGGAACGCGAGCGACGGAACGTTGCTCGAGGATATAGCGAGCAATTGTTTCGACGTTGTCGAGCCAGATGCCGTTGGCGGGGTCTTGAGCATACTCGCACAGAGCCTGGAGGGTAGGGGCCAAGGTTGTTTGCCGGCCGCTGTCACCGATCTCGTGACCGGCGAAGACCAGCCACCCGCCGTTGTTGAGCGTTCTGTCCATCAACTGCTTGACTTGCTCGAAGCTCTTGCCGTCTAACTCGACTCCCATTAGATTGGCCATATCGCAGAAGGTCGGATCGTTCGCCCACTCGTCCATCCAGCCGCGACCGGTCAGGAATTCCTCCGCGATCAGCGGCACGTAGCTTCTGAAATCCCGTCCTCGCCCCACGTACTTCTGTCCGCAAGGATAGGCAAATGAAACGGGCCTGACGCCCAGGAAGCTCTCGATCGTGTCACTCGCCTCGTTGATCTCCGAGCGCATCTGATCGAACGTGTAGTCCTCCAGTGCCTTGTCACGCGAGAACGGGAAATTGCCCGAGCAGGGATGGACGAGAGAGTGATTGCCAATCTCATGACCGTTGGCGGCGGCGGCTTTCCAGGCATCGGCGTGCTCTTCCATCGGCTTGATCGAAACATAGAATGTGGCCTTGGTGCCGTACTTATCCAGGATCGGCAAGCACCGGGTGATCTGGCTGTAACGCGCATCGTCAAACGTCAGGCTGATCGCGGCACGCTTCCCCTCGGGCCAATGAAAATCCGTCGCCCTTTCAAAACGCGCCGGCTCTTTGCTCTGCGCGCCCGAATGCGAGCACCCTGCAAAGCCCACAAGAGAGAAACCACACATTAGTGTCAGGCAAATGGAAACAGTTCTCATTGCTCTTCTCCAAAAATCAATAGCGTCGGAACAGCCCTTGGAAATAGGCGATTGTCTTCATCGTCCACGTAGATTATCATCTTGGCTTGGAATCCGCAAATTATATTACCAGGCGCACAGATAGACCACGGTGAAGAAACACCGCATGGAAAACGACGTACGGAAGAGTTGAGGACAGCAACATGACAAACAAACTCTCTTGCCTTCTTTTGACCTTCAT
>CAYZAH010000747.1:0-2776 GCA_964475805.1 uncultured Pirellulales bacterium
CTGAATTCAGGAAACTTGCTTTTCGATGCTCGAAGATAAGCTGCTTATCTGGAAGTTCAATCGGGGTAATCGCGATTGCCTTCGGATCATCTATGAAAAGTACAAAGATGACCTGGTGACGTTAGCGGCCGCTCTTCTGACGAATGTCGGTGCCGCCGAGGACGTCGTGCACGACGTGTTCGTGTCGTTCCTGGAATCCGCCGAGAAGTTTCGGCTCACCGGGAGTCTAAAAGGCTATTTGGCAACGTGTGTCGCGAACAACGCGCGGAACCGGAACAAGGCCGGTCGAAGGCAGGCCGGCGCCGCGTTGGACGAAACGAGTCCGGCTGCCTCGGATTCGAGCGGTCCCGAGCATAGCGCGATCTTCGGCGAAGAGTTGCGTCGATTGAGCTGGGCTTTGAGCCGGCTTCCATACGAGCAGCGGGAAGTCTTGGTTTTGCACTCGTATAGCGGAATGAAGTTCAGGGTAATCGCCAGGCAGCAGGGCGTTTCGATCAATACGGTCCAGGGCCGGTACAGGTATGCCTTGGATAAGTTGCGGTCCATGTTAAATGGTGAGGTTGAAAAATGAGACCGGAAGAGAATGTTAATGAGTTGATTCGGAAAATGCACTTGAAGGCCAGCACCGATCTGGACAAGAGAGTTAATGAGGATATTTCCAGAGGCCCGGCCCAATATGAACAATTAAAATCGGCCGGCGCTCAGCCGAATATATGGAGGAGGATCATGAAAACGAAAACAACAAGATTTGCCGTTACGGCGGTTGCCGCCTTAGTCGTTATTGGTGGAATAACTCTTTGGCCCGGCCGGGGAGCGGATGGCAAAAAATGGTGGCTGGCCCCCCCGGCCGCCTGGTCACGGGAAATTACGGACACACTCGACACTTTCAAGTGCGTGACGTGCCGAGAGCGAATCGTAGTCCTGAGGCCCGACGGCTCGGAGCGTATTCAGTCATGGATGAACAAATATTCCACCGATGACCGTTATCGTAGAGACTGGTACGGCAAAGATAATGATTCTGTTGGCGAGATACATTGGTACGTGCCTGACGGTAGTGACATGGTCCAATACACCGTACGCTTTGATTCGGAATCCTATTCCATAGGGAGGCGTACCGGGGTGGTCGATCCCGATAGTAAACGCGATCCAGCGGAAGGGCTGCGCTCCTGCGTCGAGGATTTGGATAAAGCCGATAGGCTATTAGGCACGGAGGTTATTGAAGGGAGTGAATGCGTGGGTTTTGAGATCGACAACCAGGAAGGAAGTACTCGTATCTGGTTTAATGTTGAGACCAAGCTGCCGGTGCGAATAGAGTATCGTAACATACGGCAAAGCCCAGGGTCGGAGAAGAGAATCACGATTATTCGAGACCAATATGACTACGATGCCGGTTTGCCCCCCGAAACGTTTGTCCCCTATATCCCCGAAGGCTTCGTCCCCTACCAACCGGGTGACACGCCAATTGACATTGCCATAACGGATAAGGACTTGACAGTGACGGAACAGCCTGACGGATCCTTTAGAGCTGAGATTACTATTTACAATAAAGGCTCGGATCCTTTTCCGAAGTTTGAAGTGGAGTTTTATGCGGGTGATCCCGACAAAGGCGGACGGCTTCTTGCGTCTCAAGCCGTAGGGCCTATCATGCCTGGAGCTTATGTTCTCTCCAGCCATTCCAGTCTGAAACTGAGAACGAATGAAAATACAATTTCCGTTATCGTTAATCCCAATAATAGATTGGTCGTCGAATTGAACAAGACGAACAACAAGGCTTCAAAGATCATTCCTGGGAGATAATCGAAGAAGCGTGAGACTTCCGAAAAGTCGAAAGACACTCGGATGAGGCACTTCGGCCGATTGGTTGTTGGTGACGGAAAGGTGACGTTTCAAGGACTGGAGGTGACTTGGGAAGAATTGCCTCCGCTATTGGAAAAAGCACCTGATCGTCATCATACGGTTCTTCAAAAAGACTCTTGAATTCAAAATAGCAATTCTGTGTCTTAGTTGAGGTTGGTTGAACCTAAAAGGACATTGTTGCAGTACATGTTTACACTGCAGATTCCCGAAAGTTTTGCGCTTGTAGATCTGAGTAGGCCTCGATCAGGCACTTCTTGGATGCCTCACAACTTCCAGGCTTTGGCAAAGGCCCTGAAGCTGCGGTCGTAGGTCCTCTCAACGTCGTCGGGGAAGCAGCAGCCGGGAAGTTGCTTCATATTCAAATGATAGCTCAGGCATTCACAACACACGCCCTTTCTCGGACAGCCGGGGTATGAGCAGTTGCAATTCTGTAGATTCTCTTGCTTGTTACATTCCATATAAATCTTTCCTCTCATCCCAAAGAGCATCGGGATCACTTGTCGATTTCAAATCGTCAATCGAAAATCGTAAATCTATTCTGGCCTTCAATTCCTCACGCGTAGTCTGTAGAGACTGATGCTCAGCGGCGGCACAGTCAATGTGTCGGAGACGTCGGCGAGGCGTTCTTCTTCGATCACGACGTTCGGCTCTTCGCCCGGCTCGTTATAGGCCATGGGGTCCGCGTCGGCGATGAGCCAAAGCCGGCCTGAACCGCGAAGCCGGGCGCCGCGCAGGTCCATCGTCAGCTCCTGCTCCTGCTCGGTAGGATTGACAACACCGACCGTCAAGGCTCTGTGGTTGCGGGTCCACGCGGCTGAAACGTCAAGTGGTGCGACCTCACCGGAGACCGCTACCGGCACCTTTCCGAAATGGTTACGGTAGAGCTCCAGGGCCAGTCCCGTCGTCTCGATGGATGCGG
>CAYZAH010000748.1:0-2775 GCA_964475805.1 uncultured Pirellulales bacterium
ATCCCAACCGCATCGACCGCCACGAATAGCGGTATGAACGACAGCAAAATATTGTTGACCATCGTACGTTCCCACTAATTCTCAGTCCACACAAACGTGCGACCAGTATACCAGTGGGAAACCGACACAGCCAGCGTAAAGCGACATTCACGCGGGGAAGATAATGTGCAAGAACGTGAGGGTCAGCGCAGCTCCGCGCCACACCAGTAGCGGGAGGTGTTTTCGTCCTTGTCGAGCCAGTCGGCCCGGCCGTCGAAGAACAGGTTGTTGCATCCCTTACCGCGGTGCCGGTCGCGGGCAACGCGCCGCGTCAAGTTGCTGCCCCGCGTCTCCTGGTCGGAAGCGGGCATATGCGTGTTCGACCAGACGTCTAACAAATTGAACCGGGACATGTCTTCCAACTCGTATCGATCTCGGACCACGGGGCGCCACTCACCTGCCTCGTTGTCGGCCAGATAGATCCGCTGAGCCGGAGACTTGATGCTGTTCAGCTTCGTCGGCTCATCTTTCTGGTTACCCTTCTGGCTGTTCGTCAGGCCCGGATCGTCCATATCCCAGGCATTCACCACGTAGTCCACCGTCTGGTCGGCATTGCTGTGACCATTGAGTCCGACTCCGGTCCGGGGGAAAGATGGGCATTGATAGATCGGCACCTCACGGTAGTCCCTGGGGTTCTTGTAGTCCGTACCCAGGTACGGCATGAAGACGAGCAGCCATTTCGTCTGGTTGTCCAGTGCGCGCGGAACCAGATCATCGTAATCGAGTACGTAAGCGTGCATAGCGACACCGATCTGCTTGAGGCTGCTCTGACAGTATACGGTCCGAGCCTGCTTCCTCACCCGCTGCAAGGCGGGCATCAAAATTCCCAGCAGCAGCGCGATGATCGCAATAACCACCAGCAGCTCGATCAGTGTGAATCCCCGTCGCCTGTGTATGATCATAGAGCACCTTCTCTCAGAAGAAGCCGATACAAAACCGCCCACTTTTGTATTATACCAGCCCCAGAACTCCAAATCAACGAAAAACCGACCATACGTCGGTTGACACAGTCGGCATGCACATGTCTACCTTGTGAGCACGTTCAAGCCTTCTTGAATTGCATATCGACGGACGGTCTGGATTTCATCCAAGGTTGGGCGGCGGCTGAGCGATGGATACGAGGCGACCTCATAGCATGGTCGGTACTGGTCCATCACGTTGATCGTCGTCTCCCGGCTGATGTGCTCTGCCAGAAAGTCGATGATCCCGAAGCTACCTGCCAGATTTTCCGGGAGAACCAAGTGCCTGACCAGGAGTCCCCCGGTAGCTACGCCTTTGTCAATTTGCAGGTCTCCGACCTGACGGTGCATTTCCCTGACGGCCTCACGATTGACCTGCGGGTAGTCCGGTGCCTCCGAAAACTCTTCGGCGACTTTGGTATCGGAGTATTTCATGTCCGGCATGTAGACGTCGATCAAGCCTTCGAGGAGCCTGAGTGTCTCGACGGAATCGTAACCTCCCGTGTTGTACACGGTGGGCACCGTCAGCCCACTGCCTATAGCGCATTCAATAGCCTCCGCGATAGCCGGAACCACGTGCGTGGGAGTGACAAAGTTGATATTGCAGCAGCCGCAATCTTGCAACTCCAGCATAGACCGGGCTAACTGCTCGACGGTCATTCGACGCCCATACCGATGTTGACTGATGTCGAAGTTCTGGCAATAGACGCAACCCAGATTACAGCCAGCGAAGAATATCGTGCCCGAGCCTCCCTTGCCCACCAGAACGCTTTCCTCGCCGAAATGGGGACCAATGGAGCTAATGACCGGCATGTCATCAATGCCGCAAAAGCCCGTCTCGCCGCCTCGGCGACGGGCCTTACAGACACGGGGACAGAGCGTACACGGACTCACCCGATCCCACAATCGTCGGACGGATTCGCCGGATCGATCGTGCATAGCCGACTCGTAGAGAACGCTCAGGACCTCACGCTATTGCCGAATAATTCCGGCGTCGGTCGCTGCTAGTCCCTGAACGCCGTCTTGATTTCGCCTAATGAAACGCCCAACACGGCTTTCGCAATCGGATTGAGCGATGCCTCCGACCCTTGCAGGTGGAAGGTTCGATGGGTATGCGATATCGTCTGGCCAGGTTGCAGGGCCGCGGCCGGGGACGACGTTTCCATCTCGTAGAAAGGCCCGAGAGGCTTGGCTCCCGGCTCTGGAGGACCGTCGTTGTACGAATTGACAACGTCGCCTTTGTAAGGCTTGTCCTGCAATTCCCACATCGAGTTCACGTAGTCGGTCGCTCCCTTCGGCTTGTTGTACTGCACGATAGTCAAGACTTTGTTGAGCGCATCATAGCTGCCGAGCACCGGCTTGGCACGCTGCGGCGAAAGACCGATTTTGCTGCGGTATTGCCCGTCACCCTTGAAATAGATCACACCGTTTTTGACAACCATGCGGTCTGCCGGAACCTTACCGAAGTAAGCGTCGTTGACGATGGGGCCGAGCTCGCTCTCCGGTCCGGTGACGTAAGGAACCACGACCGTCGTTTCAGGCGACGGATTGAACATACCCAGAATCCAGATCGAGAGCAGGCCGGTTGGCTTCTCCCAAGCCTTCGTACCCGTGTTGGTCATGTTGTTCTCCGACTCGAAGGCCACCATCTTAATCATCTCGACCGGCTTGATGCCCAGGTCCTTAACCGCCTCGGAACGTTCGAGCACACGTACCCTGCGATCCACCCGAACGTTGAAAACGGTGTTCGAGTAATTCTCGAGCGTCATGTTCTTCT
>CAYZAH010000749.1:0-2775 GCA_964475805.1 uncultured Pirellulales bacterium
GCCAAAGGCATCTGTGTCAGAACTGGTCTTTGGTCCCATTCGACTGCGTTCAGGGCACGCTGTATTTGGTATGTGGTATCTGGCCATCTTGAGGCTTGACGACGGCGTGCGTTCTTCGTATCCTGTTTTGGGGTAAATAAAACGAAAGGATGTCAATGAATAAGCCTAAGATCGCTGTTTTTGTGATAGTGTGCTTCGTCCTTTTGCCTGCGTTGGCGGGGACGGAGGCCTTGCCGCATCCGGTTATTCCGGATGGGTTTGGTGTAAATATCCATTTCACGGGAGCGCCTCGCGATCTGGAAATGATCGCGGCGGGGGGATTCAAGTTCGTCCGAATGGACCTGGGCTGGTCGAGCATCGAGCGGGTCAAAGGCGTCTATGACTTTGACAAAACCGGCTATGACGCTCTGACGAAAGGATGCGCCGATCGCGGCATCAATATTCTGTATATCCTCGACTACAGCAACAAGCTGTACGAGTCGGACCGGTCGGTGCGTACGGAAGCCGGGCGGGAGGCGTTTGCGGCTTTTGCCGAGGCGGTGGCAAAACACTACGCCGGCAAGGGCATCCTGTGGGAGATATGGAATGAGCCGAACCTTAAGCAATTTTGGAGTCCACAGCCCAGCGCCGAGGATTACTGCAAGCTGGTCAAAGCGGCCGCCGGTCGCATCAAACAGGCCGATCCAACGGGCCAGGTCGTGGCCGGGGCTACGTCGCAAATACCGCTCGAATGGCTCGAAACGTGTTTCAAGAACGAGTTACTCACGTCGATCGACATCCTGAGCGTTCATCCGTACCGCTCGAAAGCGCCGGAAACCGTCATCGCGGACTACGACCGGCTCCGCGAGCTGATCGCGCGCTACGCCCCGCCGGGCACGAACGTGCCGGTCATATCCGGCGAGTGGGGATACTCGAATCTTAACTGGGACAAGTCCCGCCTGACGGAGCAGGAGCAGGCCAACTATCTGGCCCGCATGTTTTTGGTCAATCTTTACCGGGGCATCCCCGTGAGCATCTGGTATGACTGGAAGAATGACGGCTCCGATCCCAACGAGCGGGAGCATCAGTTCGGAACGGTGCGTCACGACTTGAGTCTCAAGCCGGCGTATAAGGCGGCCCAGGTGCTGTCATCCACGCTCGCGGGCTATTCCATCGCCGAGAGGCTCGATCTCGGTAGTGATGTTGATTTCGCTTTCAGGCTGACGAAGGATCAAAACGAAGCGATTGCGTTCTGGACGTCGGGTGATCAGCACGAAGTCACGCTTCCTGTCGAGCCGGGGGAGGTCACGCTTGTCGCCGTCTGTGGCAGCAAAGTCACCATCAATTTCAAGACAGGCAATCTCAAGCTCTGCGCTAAACAATGTCCCCAATATCTGCTTATCAAGCCGTGAGATTGAAGTGTTGTGCGTGCGGCCGCTGGGGTGCTGGGTAATTGAGCGGAACCGTTTCGTTGCTACTCGATGTCTTCAACTTGGAGCAGTTCGATGATCTCGGCCTTGGTGGGCAGGGCTTCGATTGTACCGAACTTCGTGCAGGCGAGTGCTCCGGCGGCTGAGGCGAACTTGACCGCTGCCCTTACGTCGTCTTCGACGGCGCAATAGGCGGCCAAGGCCCCTGCGAACGCATCCCCGCTGCCGGCGTGGTCCACTAAATCGACCTCGAAAGCCGGAATCTGGTCGGCGCTGTTTCGATCGACGACCATGCAGCCTCGCCGGCCCATAGTGATGACCGCGTACGCCACACCGCGACTCACCAGGTCCGAGCCGATCATCTTGGCGGTCCGGATGTTGGCGGTGGACTGATCGGTAATTTCGGCGGCCTCGAACAGATTCGGAATGACGATGTCGGCGGTGAAGTATTCGATGGGCAGATCACCCCCTTCTTCGCCCGACTTCTCGAGAGGCCTGGCGGGATTGAGAATGACCTTGACGCCGTGCAGTTCCGCGGCGCGAAGAGCGCTGACAATTGTTTCCTGCGGCAACTGCCCGTGAATCAAGCATACGTTAGCCTCGGCGATAACCTGCTCGGCGTCCGCGATGTCCTTCGGCTGGAGGGCGCAGTTGGCTCCGGGGTAGTGACAGGTGGCGTTCTCGCCGGTGCCGTTGACGAGCGTAACGACGACGCCCGTGTTCATGGCCTCGGCGGTGTAGACAAATTCCGTATTGACCTTGAATTCCGCCAGGCTGGCGCGGGCCATCTCAGCGAACGGATCGCCGCCGACTTTGCTGATCAGATGGACCTCGCAGCCGCACAGCGCGGCCTCCACGGCCTGGTTCGGCCCTGCGCCGGTGGTCGTGTATGATAGGGCCGAGCCGGCGAAACTCTGGCCGGGAGAGGGGATTTGGCTGCAACGCACCGCCATGTCCACGTACGTGCCGCCAATGACAACAACTTTCGGACTCCGTCCCGTCATCATATCCGTAGCCTCTTGCTAAAAATGTCCTTTGGGTTGCGTCCTAAATTCGGTTAAGAGGGCAATATAGCCGTTTCATGCCCGAATGCAAGAGTTTTTTCGGACAATATTCAGTCAGGATGGGCGGGAGACCGGTCCGTCTGCGTCCTGGGCGCTGAGCCATCGCCTGAGGACGCGAAGGATGTACTCGATCTGCTCATCGGTGAGCGGCTGGCCCTTCGGGATGTGATGCCATTTTTCGAGACAGCCCCGGCAACACGTGCCCGTCGCGTGCTGGGCGATAAAGGCGGGATGGTTTCGCATTGGTGTTTGCCGCCCATCGTTGGCGGGATTGGCCGGCGCTAGTCGCTTCGAGACAAAAT
>CAYZAH010000750.1:0-2769 GCA_964475805.1 uncultured Pirellulales bacterium
AGAACAGGAGCAAGATACTCGTTCCCACGATGGCTTGCGTTTTCCAGCCGGTATGGATTACCAGCAGCGCGGCAAAGAAATAGCAGATTCCAATGCGTCCCAGAACGCTTGACCAGCGCATTTGATCCCAGTCGAAACGTAACAAGCCGTAGTCAACCAAGCCCAGGAAAATCAGGATCAGGGTCCGCTTGGCGATGTGTACGTAAAGCGCCTTGCGATCGGTGCCCCGTTCCACCTGTCGACCGATCGAAAACGGCAGCAACACACCAACCAGAAAGAGGAACAACGGGAAAATCAAATCGAGAAAATAGAATCCCGCCCAGCCGGCATGCTCCATTTGCCGGGAGAGTGGTTCAGTTACGGGATTGCTCCAGACCTTGGAAAAACTCCTGACCACCTGACCGCCGCCGATGATCCAGAGCATAGCAAATCCTCGCAAGGCGTCTATGGAGACGATTCTCTGGCCGGTCACGCTAAGACGGTTGTCCTCAACCATGAACTTCCTTTGACATAGCCGCTGTCTCTGTCAGCGGTGTGAAAACAATCTAATGTTCGCTGGGCGGCATTATAGAGGAAATCGGCACATGGAACAAGACTTTGCTCTCGGCCTGGAAGAGGCTTCGTGTATCCTGGGTAACCATTCCCAGTCCTCCAAGAAATCGTCTCTGGCGAGTCATGGGGCACGGGTACAGAGGTTTGAAAGAACTGTGCAGCTTCGGTCGGTTCTGCCCGAGTTCAGGAAAAATCTCAACGAACAGTGGATCATCCAAAGGCTTGGGTATCAAACACCTGCTCAGGCTCGGAGAAATGCTTGCAGTCCGCCACAGAAGGTGGCATGATGACGACTTATTTAGTGTCCAAAAGCTCTGGGGCCATAAAGAAAGTAAAAGGTCAGGCACATGAAAATGGTATCAAGAACTTCTGTTCTCTTTTTGTTCTTTCTTAACTCGACGTTCGCACAAAACGTTCACTTTGATATCGCAACAGTCAAAGATAATTTTGCGACGATTCTAAACAGTCGACACTCAGGAAACCGAATCGGTTACCGTTTTTTTGAACACTCACCAATACGATATGGAGAGGTTCCCCTTTCTCCTCAGCAAGGTGGATTTAATCCCAAAATTGTGTCTCAACTGGAAGATCAATATAAGAACAGTCCTAATACATTTGTGTTCACACAGGTAATCCCGAAAGATAAGGATTGGGTGAAGCAGAACTGGACCTTTCACATGAATCCGATCGATGACGGAATCGAGATCCTTCTGGTAGTTGAGACATTTGGTGAAGGACTGCCCGAATATTACGGCGTCCAACAGTGCTTTCGGATGACGGGCGAAACCAATGGCTCGCAGTGGCGAAAAGCCATTGCTCTAACACCCGCTTTTAGCGAATACGATCTATGGGCACGAGAAGGCGCTTCCAAAACCAGCCTGACTTATGTAGTCCGGAATGGCAGATGGGAACGTCTAACGGCTCAAAAGGAAGCCGTGGGCGCCAGAACGCCGGCCGGTATGGCCATTGATTTTTTGCGCACCAATGGACAACCCGAAAAGCACGTTGGCCCGTATGAAGCGGAAATGCTTGCGCCCATCGATTTTCCACTGATCGCTCGTATGGATAAATCCGGCCACTGGATATGCGGTATTTACTGGGAAAATGCCTCACACGTCACCGATCATCACCCGGCGGACTGTCTCCACTCCATTATTAACATCGGGGGCATTCCTCCATTTTCTAAAAGGGCTTTCAGGGGCAAGATTTATTGGTTTGAAGGAAATACGAGCGACCTGCTGAATCATTATAAATCTGATTTTATGCAGGCGGATGGGAAACTGCGCATTGCCGCCTGCCAGTTTCCGGTAAATGGAAAAATCTCAGAGAATGCAAACTGGATAAAGAAGCAAATGCGAACCGCAAAAGTCAATGGCGCCGAGCTTGTTCACTTTCCAGAATGTGCATTGTCCGGTTATGGCGGCGCTGATTGGAAGGACATTGAAGCATTGGATTGGGAAGTACTGCGCCGGGAAACGCGATCAATTATGGCCTTGGCCAAAGAACTTAGAATGTGGGTCATCTTGGGCAGTTCGCATCAATTGAGCGGTAAAAACAAACCGCATAACTCACTTTACGTCATCGATCCACACGGAAAGATCATTGACCGCTATGACAAACGGTTTTGTACGACTGGGGATTTAAAATACTATTCTCCGGGAGACCATTTTGTGGATTTTGAAATTAATGGCATTAAATGCGGACTACTCATATGTTACGACATTCGTTTCCCGGAACTGTACCGGGAATATCGCAAACTCGACGTGGATGTTATATTCCAATCATTCTATAATGCGCGCCATGTTGAAGACTGTATTCATCCTAAGATCATGCCGGTTTCGGCCCAGGTACGAGCAGCTACCAATGCATTCTTCATGTCGCTGACGAATTCCAGTGCGCCATATAGCTGGCCGTGCTATTTTATTCAGCCGGATGGACTTGTTGAGCAAAAACTCCCCCGAAACAAACCGGGGATTCTGTATGCAGACATAGACATCAACCGGAAATACTACGATGCGAGCAAGCCGTATCGAATGGATGCGATTAACGGGAAATTGAATCGTGGAACGAGTGTCATCGATGAAAGGTCCAAGAATAGAATTTCTTTTTAGGTGAGATCCTTGCAGAATTATATCAACAACCTTGGGTCTGGGCCGGTTTAGGGTTCTATAGCGATGGAGACTATGATGGACATTATCCTTCAGACTTTGGAGGTGA
>CAYZAH010000751.1:0-2756 GCA_964475805.1 uncultured Pirellulales bacterium
GATGCTTGGTGTCGCCGAACATTTGAGCGTCCAGGATATTGGTACCCAAGCCTATCCGGTGGGCTATTTCCTTGCCAATGGCCACCTGATCTCCGGTAACCATTTTCACCTCTACTCCCATTTTCTCGGCCGTAGCAATCGTCTCCTTGGAGTCTTCTCGAGGTGGATCCGCCAGTGCGAGGATGCCCAAATATTGCCACTGGTCCTTTTCGTCAGTTCTGGCAATACCCAAAGAGCGATAACCTTTGGTCGCAAAATCATGAATAGTCTTGTCCAAGTCATCCTGGACATCGGACTTGTTGTCTGCCAAATCGAGGATGATCTGCGGCGCTCCTTTGGTGACTTTGAAGGTCTTTCCATTGGAGTCTTTGATCGTGGCTTCGGTTCGTTTATGAACGGGATCGAAAGGCACGAAATGGGCAGTTTTATAAGAATTCAGAATCTTCTGATCTTACAAGCCATTGATGACGGCATTGTCTATCGGGTCTTTGTCCTCAGCACGTGAGGCAAGCGCACCGCAGAGTATGATCTGTCCCACCTCTGTCGTTCCGAAACTCACGCTGTCGCTGAGAGTTAGCTTGTTCTGTGTGAGCGTGCCCGTCTTGTCGGAGCAGAGTATATCAATGCCGGCGAGCTCTTCAACGGAGGCCAATCTTCTTACGATGGCCTGTTCAGCCGCAAGCAACCTGGCACCCACCGCCATCGTTACGGACAGTACGGTCGGCATCGCCACAGGAATCGCGGCGACGGTCAGGACCAAGGCGAAACGCAGCGTCGTTAACATGCTTTCATGTCGAAACAATGCCGTTATCAGGATCAAGGCGACCAGGGCCACGGCGATGATGATGAGGTAGTCTCCAATCTTCAAAACGGCCTTTTGGAAATGGCTGGTGGTCTTTGTGCCTTCGACCATTTGGGCGGTTTTACCGAAGTAGGTACTGGAGCCCGTGGCATAGACAAGTGCTTCTATTTCGCCCTGATTTACGATAGACCCGGAATAGACGGCATCCTCCTTTTTGCGCTCGACGGGCAGTGATTCCCCCGTCAACGTAGACTGGTCCACCTCGATGGGGTCGCCGTCCAGAAGTTTCGCGTCGGCAGGGATAATATCTCCCAAACGCAGGCGTATAACATCACCGGGCACTAATTCCCGTGCGGCAACGGTTTTCCACTGGCCATTCCGGCGGACCCGTGCTTCCAGGGCAAGTTTCTTCTTGAGGGCCTCGATAGCGTTGCCGGCCTGGTATTCCTCCCAAAATCCGACAATCGCATTCATGAAAAGCAAAACGAGAATAATCCAAAAATCGGCCCAGTGACGTACCGCGGCCGAGAGTATCACCGCCACCTCGATCATCCAAGGGATAGGTCCCCAGAAATAGGACAGGAATTTCAAAACAGCACTGGTCTTCTCTTCGGTCAGCTCGTTGTAACCATACGTTCGTATCCGATTCTCGGCCTCGGAATCACTCAGACCTTGATCGAGCGACACCTTTAATTCGGATACAAGATCGTCAATGGTCTCTTCTTTTTCTTTTTCCGCAGATTTTTTCCCACCTGCTTGTTCATTTGCCATTTTGATGTTCCTCTGTCACAAAATCGAAAGCCATGTTGGACGTGGTGGAAGGACTCTGTCTTTGAGCTACATATTCTTTCATACTCAACGTTCAGACCAGGATCTTCATAGACGATTCCGTTCGTTCGATGACGTCAAACACCTCTTCTTTCCTTTGCTCAAGCTCTTCCGCACTATCGGCCTCCATATTGAGCCGTATGACAGGCTCCGTATTCGACGGTCTGAGATTGAACCACCATGATGGGTACTGCACGGTAAGACCGTCAAGATGATCGACGTCCGCTTTTGCGTAGAATCTTTCAAGAGCATCGAAAACGGGTGCTTTATCTTGTGTCTGCAAATTGATTTCACCCGTTGAATAATACTTTCTCAGCGGTTCGACGGAAGTAGAAAGGGGGACATTCTTCGAGGCGAGGAAATTCAACATCCAGATCATCGTAAACATAGCGTTATCCGTGAATCCCATGTCCCGATAGTAGTAATGGCCCGAGAGTTCGCCGGCAAATATGGCGTTTTCCTTTCTCATTCGTTCCTTTATGAAAGAGTGTCCCACCCGGCATCGCAGTGCTTTCCCGCCCAGCCGGGTAATCGTCTCAGGCACAATCCGGCTTGATCGAAGGTCGTAAAGAATCGTTGCGCCGGGACTCTGCGACAGAAAGGACTCCGCGATAAGCGCCGTCACCAAGTCTTCCGGGATTCTTCTACCCTTTTCGTCTATGAAGCCGCACCTGTCCGCGTCGCCGTCGAAAGCAACGCCTATATCCGCCTTCTCTTTCACGACTTTCTTCTGTAGATCGGTCGTGTTTGACTCTATGAGAGGATTGGCGACGTGATGCGGGAAATGACCGTCGGGATCCATGTACATTGGTATCAAGTTCCATTCGGGAATTCTCTCGAAGAGCGAAGCGACTTCCGGCCCGGCAATCCCGTTTCCGACGTCAACCGCGATATTCAAGCCCTTGGGTTTTTGAACGAATGTGCTCAGTCGATCAATGTATCGCTCCAGGTAGTCCAGCTCTTTGTACTGTTCTTTGTCAGTAACCTTTGTGCCGGATGGTTCACCAATCAGCTTCTTCAATTCCGGCAATCCGTGGTCGCCGCTAAGCGGGATGGCATTTTCCCTGCAAAGCTTGAATCCATTGATGTCGGCTGGCAAGTGAGAGGCGGTGACCATTGCTCCCCC
>CAYZAH010000752.1:0-2755 GCA_964475805.1 uncultured Pirellulales bacterium
GCCCGGCGGGCGGGGACGTAACAGGCCAGCAATGTGACAATCAGTAGCAGTGCGGCCACCGCTAATAGGACCCTGACATCCGCGGGGCTTACGCCGAAGAGCTGACCCGACAGGATTTTGCCCATGCCCAGAGCGCCGAGCAGGCCCATCCCAAGACCGATACCGACCAAGCGGCCGCCTCGAACGAGAACGTGACGGATGATGTCGCCGGCTCGCGCCCCGAGAGCCAAACGGATGCCCATCTCCTGAGTTCTCTGCCCTACCGAGTAGCTCATGATCCCGTAGATGCCCCCGACGGCCATAATAGCAGCGACGACTGCGAATACGCCGATCAGCCAGGAGTAAGTGCGCCGGATCCACAGGGATTGGCGCACTCGCTCCTTCATCGTCTGGATATCGTGGATAGCCAGGGTGGAGTCCGTCGATCTCAGGGTTCGTCGAATCGCCGCCACCAAAGCCAGCGGATCACCGAGTGTCCGGACCGACGCCGCCATCGAGAACGGTGGATTCTGCGTGCAAGGCAAGTACACTCCGGGGCGCATGACCTGATCCAGCCCGTAGTGTTTGACGTCTCGGGTGACCCCAACAATACGTATCCAATTCTTGGATCCCTGGAAGGCGATTCGTTTGTCCAGGGCCTGACGATCTGCGCCGAGACGTTTGGCAAAGGTCTCGTTAACGACGGCGGTCCGCTCCGCGTCCGGGCGGCAATCCTGCGCCGTAAGGAACCGTCCGGCCAGCAATTCGATCCCCATGGTCTCAAAGTAGTCCGCCATCACGGTCTGGGTAAGAACGACCGGGTTCATCTCGCCGGGGGCTCGCTCGGCTCCTTCGACGTCGAAGAAGTTACCGTTGTGACCCGCCAAGGGTCCGATGTCCGAGAACGAGGCCGCCTGCACGCCGGGCAGCACCCGGACTTGTGCCAAATGCTCTTCAAGAAACGCCCGTCGTGCATTCGCGTCCTTGTACTGCTCGGGCGGCAGACTGATTCGATACGTCAGAACCCCTTCGACCCGGAATCCCGGCGATACCTGGCAGACTTTGCAGAACGCCTCCAGTAACAGTGCGGCGCCCACTGAGAGGGTCATGGCCAAGGCAATCTCACCTGCTACGAGCACATTCAAGCTGCGACGTGCGGAAGAAGAGGCGGTGGACCGACTCGCGGTCGCCCTCAACGAGCCTTCCATGTCCCTGCCTGACGCGGCTTGCGCCGCGGGGATGAGACCGGACAGGACAGTGGCCAGGCCGACAATGCCGACGCAGAACAGAAGTACCCGGCCATCCATCGCGAAGGTCATCCACGGAGCTAAGTGGTCGGCGATGCTCCACAGCAGAACACGCATGCCAAGGTGACCCAGCACCGCGCCAACCAGCGCGCCGAGGATGCTTAGCAGCAAAACCTCCGTCAACCCTTGGCGGATGATGCGGTAGCGGGACGCTCCGAGCGCCATCCGTACCGTCAGTTCCCGGGTTCGCGTCATACCTCGGGCCAGCATCATCGCGGTTATATTGCAGCAGGCCAGAAGCAATACGAGGCCCGCCGCCAGCAGTAATAATGAAGTGATATGGTTGTCTTCTCCCATGTACCTCGCACGTAAGGGCGTCAGGCGGGGTGTCGTGATTTTGTTAACAGATCGCTGGTCGATCATACCCTGGTGAATGCGCTCCAAATCCGCCTGTGCACTGGCAAGCGAGATACCCGCCTTGAGCTTTCCGATTCCTCGAAGATACCACCCGCCGGCGGAGGCTGGGTCCAGGGCCAATGGTACCCATAGGTCCGCGTGCACGGGGAATACTGTGTCAGGCGGCAGTACACCCACGATCGTGTACGGCTCGCCGTCCAAGCGCAGAGAACGCCCGATCACCGCCGGGTCTGAGCCGTACAATCGCTGCCACAGATGAGTGCTCAGGACAGTTACTCGCGGAGCGCCGGGTAGGTCGTCCTGCTCGAGAAAGCGCCGCCCTAAGACCGGCCGAACACCCAGCACATCGAAGTAGTCGTACGTCGCACGGATCCCCTGGATTCGCTCGGCGCGATCGTCCAGGCTCAGGTTCCAACCTGTGTCCGACCAGACGGTCATGCAATCGAACGTCCGGTTCTGCCGGCGCCACTCGTGGAAATCCTGGTAGGCCATGCCCGTGTGCTCCAGGTTCCACTGGATTGCCCTTTCGTCCAGATCGACGAGCCGCTCTTGATCGGGAACGGGAAACGGGCGCAAGTTCAGCTCATTGAAGATGTTGAACATCATCATGCTACCGCCCATGCCGACTGCCAGAATGCCCACGACCATCACCGCGAACCCCGGGCTCTTGACCAACGTTCGAATTGCATAGCGAATGTCATGCAAAATCATCGTCATCATGAGACTCCTTTTTCCATCTCATTGTTCGTGGTTCTTCGCTAATCCAACTATCAACGAACAACCAACAACTCACGACTCGCCGCGAGTTTACTCATAGCGCAACGCCTCCATGGGATCGATCCTCGCCGCTCGCCGTGCCGGTAGCCACGCGGCGCTGATAGCGACGCCGATTAGTATCAATACGCCGACGACGAGGGTCGGAGGATCATACGACGCGACGCCATAGAGCTGACTCTTGATAAAGCGGCTAAGGGCAAGAACTAAAGGTACGCCAACGGTCGCACCGATCAGAGTAAGCAACAACGCCTCGCGGAGGATCGGCCAGGCAACTGCGGCCGGCTTGGCACCGAGTGCCATGCGGATGCCAATTTCACTGGTGCGGCGCGTTACAT
>CAYZAH010000753.1:0-2753 GCA_964475805.1 uncultured Pirellulales bacterium
CCTTGCAAGGATATACCTGTCAAGATTGACGAATGCCCATGGTACACCGTAGTCCAGGGTGTAGTTGTCGCCTCCGATCGACAAGGCAGCCACCGACTGGGGTATTTCTCTTCGAAGAGCCCCAAAGCGCAGATGGGACCCCAACGGAGGGCACACACGATCCGCGGCCTGGGTCGTAAACCATTTGGCCGTCAACCGCCGGAGGGGTGTCAGAGGACGATGAACAATATCAGGATCGGTTTCTTCCGGAGCAAACGGAACATCGCTTACGTCGAAGTTCGCGTTCACAAACTGACAGTCCCCGAAAGCGCTTCGTACTATCTTCACCGTGCCACGAAGTATGGCTTCACACCCACGATTGAGATAAGAAGCATTCCCTACAAGAAGAAAATTACTCTGATAGTCCATACACACCTCTTGCCACGCTGAGTTTGAACGCCTCACTCGGTGCCTTTTGGTTCATGCGTGGAACACACAAAACCAGGAAACTGATACCTTTACTGCATCTCAACACTTCCAGGCTACGTTCTTCTGTACGGCTCGTGCCGGGTCACCGAGTACAAGTGAGTTTGGTTTCACGTCCTTGACCACCCAGGCGCCGGCACCGATAATAGCCCCATCACCTATGGTCACGCCTTTCATAATCATTGCCCCGTGACCAATCCAAACGTGGTTCCCGATGGTCACCGGAGCGGTTTTCTTATAGCCATTTGCCAGAATTTCATGGCCTCCATCGTTGTCTCGAATGACTACGTCACGCGCTATGATGACGTGATTACCAATAGTGATATTGTCCATACATATGATCTGGACTCCCCGGTTTATCGAAGCATGGCCCGCAAAAGTCAGCGTGCCGCCACCGAAAACCTGAATTTCCGTTCCGTAATAAATTGTTATGCTTCCATGTTCTATTCTCATCACGCCATTTCCTTCAATGGCGAGTCTTGTTTCCATCCGGGAACCACGTATTCGCTTGTATCCAATTAGCATGGTGCCTTTTATAGCTATTCGAGCTTGCTTGTGAATATCCATGACGGTATGTCGAGCCGGAAAGACTAACCAGCCCTTGCCCGCCTTACACTTGCTGTTCTTTCTCAGTATGTTTACCATGAGAAATTGCATGTACGGTTTCGGATGGAGTCCCATTTGAACAGCTATTTGCCAGATAGATCTGAGCTTCTTCTTTGTCTTAGTAGCTAATCTCCCATTTGAAGGGTAGTACTTTTCTGCTACAGCGTCGAAAGTGAGCTTGTCCACGTCTGCGTAGAATTGGCGTCGATCGATTGTCGGCATAGCGACAGAGGAGGTCAAAGCCGGGTTTCCCGACAAAGCGTCGGACAATGTCACCTGCTGTGACACTATTGCGTTCCTTATAGACTCGAAATAGCTAATCCCTTTTTCCGTATTCAGCAATACGACGGATGTCCCCATGTTGCCATCCATCGCCTTTTCGACGTTCTCAATACCCCAAAAGTCACCAAGCGTTATGTCGCTTATGCGCGGGAATCCCTTGTACTTACATTCGTAGCACACAGGGCGACAATAGCAGTGAGCCTCAACATATCCACGGACAAAATCATCCTTTCGCCCCTCGCGTAAATAGGTTCTACCGTCTGAAAAGACCGCCTTGATGGCAAGACTCCGCCAACCTAAGTCTTTATTCTTGGCCTGAACTGAAATAACCTTCGCCCCATACTGTCGTTCGAGTGACTCCAAATATCTGCGAAATACCTTCGGCGAATTTATTCCCGAGCAAATGAAGTCCACTATAATCAGCTTTTCATATTCCTTGCCAAGGTAAAGGCGCAAGCCCGCCATCTGGCATGGTGATCCACATACCAATACCGGTTCACCTTCAACAAGAAGCTCTTCTATCTGTTTGAACAAGCCGGCCGTGTCGCTTTGAAAGTACTTCGAGCCGCGAATGCGCATCAGGTCTTCACGATTCCTACTGACTATATGTCTTGCCGCAAAGTCCTCTGTGTAGACGGCTCCTCCGACGTACCCACCCCTGCCATACATTTCATTTGCCAACGCTGAGAACAATCCACCGGAGGTGCTGTCTCTGCGGAGTTCATGATCGTTGTGGTAGGCCGCATATACCATTGGCTCAGTCATTCGACCGTTTCTGAGATCATCGACATGCAACTGGGGACACGTTTTCTCACACTTTTCGCATTTGTTGCACAACTCATGGTTCACAACCGGATACCAAAAACCTTCAGTATCCGTTTTCAGTTCTATCGCTTTGGCGGCGCAGACATCCACGCACGCCGAGCAACCACAACACTCTGATTGTATATTCACACAAATCATATCGATTAATTCTGTGTTCAGTCTCTATTCGAACGTATGCTAATAACAATGCTCCATTTGTCCCTGCCTCGTCACACAAAACGTTGGCGTTTCAGTCTTGGAATCAAGCCTTGTGTGTTGCACTGTGCGTATGCACACACCGCACCCTATGGTGTTACTCTACTTGGTCAATATGCAGTCAACCATTTCCCCAACATTTTTCCATAAGAGTATCTCTTCCGAAGTGAACTTGACGTCGAAGTGCTTTTCAACGGTGACGACCAATTGAATATTGGTCAGAGAGTCCCAGCCCTCCAGATCTGTGGGCACCGTGGTTTCAGTCAGACACACTGGACCTTCATCTATGATCTCTTCAAATATACCGTTCAATTCATTAATTACATTGTGTTTATCCATATTTGCTCCTGGTTCTCTCAAAGGTTCGAGATAATGACCTC
>CAYZAH010000754.1:0-2751 GCA_964475805.1 uncultured Pirellulales bacterium
AAATGCGATTACCCCAGACGATGGGTGAATTGTTGCCAGGCAACGGGACTTTGGTTTTCCAGAGAATACCTTCACCCGTCTTGCCGTCCCAGCGGTCCGGTATGTTCGCATAGGCACTGACACCGTTCCCCTCGGGACCGCGAAAGCTCGGCCAGTTTTTGTTCGGATCGTTCGCCGAAGCCATCGAGGCTCCCGCTGTTCCAGTTCCGGCGTAATCAATGGTGGGCACAGAGGTCAGAATCAACGCTCCTGAACCCAAAATAACCAAGCCGGCGGTCACCGCCCACCGGGCAAATCTCGCCTCTTGCACTTGCTGGTCCGGTTCCTCGGCACCTAATCGCGGGAGGGGTGGTTTCTTCTTCATCACGCCCATGATGCCGATAGTTGCCAGCAAGACAACGACGCCACCCAGAAGCAAATGGCTGCCTTTGTCGGCGCGATCCACCGCCCGGAGCCGGCGCTGCCTGGTTTGCAGATCCAGCGTGCGAATCCGCGAGAGAAGCTCTTGGTCGTCGGGCTTGTCCTCAAGCTCCGTTTTCAGATTCAGCAGCCGGGTTTCATCTTGTGTATCGACGACTCTGCTTTTGCCGTAATTGAGAGCGAGAAAGAAAAGGACTACGAGGGAGAATACGGCACTGACAATCGCCGTGGAGACCGCGCATCGGTACCACGGACTCGTTGCCTGTGCATGCTCTATAGCGTTGATACTCTGAGATTCCATTAGACCTTTCCGGTCGCCTCCTTCGCTTCTTTGAGCCGGACGTGCTCTCTGGGACAGTACTCGAAACATCGGCCGCACGCTAAGCAGCTCGCTCTGTTAGCCTCGTAGTCTTTCCTTCGCCGCCAGACGGAAAGCCCGATCAGCTTGAGCCCAATCACCATCCCCACGAATCCTCCAAAGATCCAACCACCCAAGCCGAACTCGGCGCGAATGTCCGACGCTTCCTTATAAAGATCGGGGATCTTCTTGCCCGTGGCTCTGAAGGCCGCGCTAGCGTCCGTGGTTCCCTCGACCTCACCGGCCTCTTCCGCGTAAATGCGTTCTGCGAGCCGAACCGTTTCGTGCGCCCGCGAGGTCACCGCCTTGATACTCGATCCCGCCCACCCGGTCAAGAAGATCAACGCTGGCAGGAGCAAAAGCAACAACGCCAATCGCTTCTTGCCGACGCGGTATTCTCTCTCCGGCCATTTCGTGGTCGGCTTCTTGATGGCGCCGAAGGGACAGGCATCCTCGCATAGCCTGCATTGGATGCACTCGTCCGGCGTAATTGTCACGCGCCATTTAGACAGTCGTGAGAGCTGTCTGAGGATGACGCCGTATGGACAGAGGAACCGGCAATAAGGACGCCCGACGAACACGCCGATCAACAGGATGCAGCCGCCAAGGATCAGGATGTTCAGGCTTCCAGTCAACCGAAAGATGGAAATGAACGGGTCGTATCGGCAAATGATAAAAGCGCTGCCCGTGGCGGCAAACAGGATCGCCGCTCCCAGGTAGGTATAGGCTAACAGCCGCAAGCCGCCTTCCGCCCAGGCCGGCACTTTCACCGGACGGCGAAGCACTAAATCCTGGACCGCGCCGAGGGGACAGACAGCCGCACAGAAGGTCCTTCCGAAAAAGAGCGTAAAGACGAGAGGTAGCAGAAAGAACGCGGCTACGGTTATGGGCACGACGTAGTCGGTTCCGAAGATCGACAAGGCAATATTCTGCGGGCTGCCCACGGCGCAGACGCAACCGCGCCGCCAGAAACCGAAGTACAACACCGAAAAGACCATAAGAGCGAAGATCGCTTTCCGGCTGCGTCTCTTCAGGACCAGATAGGAGGCCAGGGCGAGCGATGCAAAAAGTACGGCAACGTCGATGTATTCGTAGAGGTTCTGCCGGGGATTCGGCGTTGTCGGGCTCGGCATTTTGTAGCCCGACTCGAAATCGGGCGGGGGAAAACGCTCCACACCCCACGCGACGCCGCATGAGATTACAATGAGAGCTATGCCGATTATGACGCGGTTGGTGCGTATCATTAAGCGTGGCCCACCTTCTTGAGTAAATAGGGCTGGCTGGCTGGCACGCGTCTAAATGCCTGCGAGGGACAGGCGGTGGCGATGGCGCACTCGTTGCAATTCAGGCAACGGTCATGGCGGACCTGGAGAAAGAGCGAACCGTTGCCGAAGGCGGCGCAGCCTTTGACGCACTTGGCGCAGCCGATACAGAGCGTCTCATCAATAGTGTATTCGTAGTATGGCTCCTCGACAAAAGCGCGTTTGATTGCTCCGGTCGGGCAAAGCTCGTTTTCGGCGCCGGGTTCGAGCACGTTCGCCCCCGGCTCAAAATAGCCCGGGCAGAAGTCACAGTAGCCACATATCTCGAATTGTTGAACGCACTTGACGGCGGATTCCTCCAGGACGCACTGAGTCGCGCAGTTGGTGCACGCGACGCACTTGGACGGATCGATTTGCCAGACCATCTCGGTTTGTTCATGCTTGCGGGCCGCCGCGCCTGCCACCATCCCTAAAGCGGCGATACAGCCGCCCCAGAGACCGTCTTTGAGCAAGTGACGCCGGTCGAGTTTCTTGTTTTCATCCGCCATTGACTTCTCCCGCCTTTGCCCTTCTGGCTGACAGAGCTGGTGGCAAAGCGCATTGAGACAGAATCGTACAGCCATTGCAGATTCCATCGTTGATGCAAACGCCTTCCCTCACTAAGCGCCTTCTCTTGGCAAATAACGCCGCTCCGCCGGCCCCAAGGAGCCC